>JAHZJL010000226.1 GCA_022600935.1 Gammaproteobacteria bacterium | reverse complement strand
GATTGGAAAATGGCATTATGCTCACTGTCAATCGGTAACAGTACCGCATTGTTTTCAGCAACTGCCTGCATAAGCAAATCACCGGACATCACCAGTGCTTCCTTGTTAGCCAGTAATACCGTATGTCCTGAACGCGCTGCCGCCAACGTCGGCATTAATCCCGCGGCACCGACAATTGCAGCCATCACTGTATCAACTTCCGCTGAGGAAGCCACTGTTTCAAGACCTTCGATTCCGGATAACACCTGAATCTGATTAGCGCTACTGTTTTTCAGCTGTGTTTCCAGTTCAGTCGCTGCATGGGTATCGACCATCACTGCATATTTGGGCTGATGTCGAACACATTGTTCATACATTGCATCGACATTAGCGTTTGCTGTCAGTGCAACAGCACGATATTTATCCGGATGCCGAGCGATGACATCCAGCGTGCTGACACCGATTGACCCGGTCGAGCCGAGTATGCAGATTGATTTCATCCGACGTACTGCCTGTGCAGCAGAACCAGACCAATGTAAAACACCGGGGCCGCAGCCAGAATGCCGTCTATGCGATCCAGAATGCCACCATGTCCAGGTAACAAATTACCAGTATCTTTCACTCCGCGTATACGTTTCATCAAGCTCACCAGCAAATCGCCATTAACTGAAAACATGATTGTTACCAGCGAAAGGAACGCAAAGTCAATCACAGCTTTTATTATATAGTTGTAATACAATGCAGTTGCCAGAGAGAAAAACAGTCCGGCGAACAAGGCTCCATACAGACCAGCAACAGTTTTCCCCGGACTGATTTCCGGCAACAGCTTTTCCTTGCCATAGCGTTTGCCGACAAAATAAGCTGCTACATCAGCGATCCAGATCAACAACAGAAAATATAACGTCATCTGCCAGTCCCAGAATGAATCGAGGCGGCGCAAAAACATCCAGCTGAATACCAGCACTATCCAGCCGATCATTAAACGGGATTCAGTAGACCATTTTGATTCCAGTAAACGGGTGGGGTTTCGTTTCATTTTGACCCCGATGACCAGCCAGAAAATAATCACCGGAATCGCCCACCAGTCCATAATGCCGCTCCACTGCAACCATTCAGCGCGATCAAACAAGGACGCGACGAATTCCAGTATATTCTTCCAGAAGTAAAAGAACAGTATTGACAGCAAAACACCCAAAACATACAAAATGCGTTTTGTCAGACTCTTGACTTCTGCCAGATTTGTCCATTCCCACGCACCAAGTAAAATCACAAAACCCCATAGCATTGCAAAACCATACCCGGGTAACAGGATCACTGCGGCAATGATTGATGGTCCCAAAACCAGTGATGTCAAAAAGCGTTTAAGCAACATGTTGATAATCCATTATGTCTTTGTTATTAATATTATGCGTTTGATGTCATCTGCGCAATTTGCTCGCCTGTGTATCCAAATCGTCGCTGCCGTTTGGAAAAATCATGCATGGCATCCTCGAGCGCAGACTCATTGAAATCGGGCCACAGAACAGGAGTAAAATATAGTTCGGTATAGGCTAGATGCCACAGCAGAAAATTACTGATGCGGCTCTCACCGCCTGTGCGGATAAATAAATCAGGATGAGGGATATCGGAAAAACTCAGCTGTGATTGCAACAGATCTTCATTGATATCGTCTGCTTCTATGTTTCCGGCGCTGAATTCGGCACATATTTTCCTGGTCGCTTGCACAATGTCCCAGCGTCCGCCATAGTTTGCGGCAATCAGCAAGTCAAAGCGATCATTGTTTGCTGTAATGCGTTCTGCATCTTCGATTTTACGCCGCAATTTAACGGAAAATACTGATGTATCACCAATCACTCGCAGACGTATGCCTTGTTTATGGAGCTTTTGAACTTCTGATTCAAGCGCCGAAACAAATAACTGCATTAAGATTGATACTTCTTCAGCAGGTCTTCTCCAGTTCTCACTGCTGAATGCAAACAGGGTCAATGCCTTGACGCCTTTTTTCACACAGTATTCAACTGTTCTTCTGACTGATTTGACACCTGCTGTATGTCCGGCAGTGCGAGGCAATAAACGTTTTTTAGCCCATCGACCGTTGCCATCCATGATAATGGCAATATGCATAGGAACAAGTCGGTTTAAATTTTCTGTATCTGGAACTGGTGTCCGGGTTTCTGTCATGTTGAATCAATACTGGCTACAAGACAAGATGGATGTTTGACGATTGATAAATACTGAGTCGATAAAATCTGCAACAGGTATTGGTTTTTTGATAGAAACGTTTACCTGATAACTAATAATGTCTTTTGAATGTGATAATATTCAATAGAATCATCGATTAAATTGCCATCAAATCAGTTTCTTTTTCCTTTAAAATAGAATCTATCTGCTCAATAAAGCTGTCAGTGATCTTTTGAATCCGGTCCTCTGCTTTATGCGCGTCATCTTCATTAATCATTTTTTCTTTTTGAGCGTCTTTGATGTCAGAATTGGCATCTCGGCGAATATTACGTACAGCAATTCTGGAATTTTCAGCTTCAGCGCGGACTACTTTAACCAGTTCCTGGCGTCGTTCTTCAGTCAAAGGAGGCATAGGCACTCTGATCAGATCACCAGTTGTTGCGGGATTCAAACCCAGGTCAGAGCTCAGAATCGCTTTTTCAACCTGGCTCACCATTGGTTTCTCCCATGGAGTAACGGTTAAGGTTCTTGCATCCTCGACACCGATACTGGCCACCTGCGATAACGGTGTTTCGACTCCGTAATAAGGAACTTTGATTTGCTCCAGCAAACTTGGATGAGCTCGTCCTGTCCGTATCTTACTGAGTTCATGTTTGAATGCTTCAACACTTTTCTGCATCCGTGAATTGGTATCTGTTTCGATCTCTTTTATCATTGTTTATTCACACTTTAGGCTTCAATCAGTGAGCCAATATCTTCACCTTCAATTAATCGCTTGATAGAGCCTGGCTTGAAAATGTTCATGACTCTTAACGGCATTTGATGATCCCGGCATAACACCAGCGCGGTTGCATCCATGACACTGAGTCTTTCATACAAGGCCTGATCAAATGTCAATCGGGAATAAAATTCCGCCGAGGAATCTTTTGCAGGGTCCGATGAGTAGACGCCATCAACTTTTGTCGCTTTTATCATCAGATCGGCATTTATTTCAATCGCTCGTAAACTGGCTGCTGAATCTGTGGTAAAAAAAGGATTGCCGGTGCCTGCAGCGAACACCACTGTTCGCCCCTTTTCCAAATGCCTGACTGCCCGTCTGCGAATATATCCCTCACAGATTTCATTAATGCGAATTGCTGACATTACCCGCACTGACTGACCTTGTCGTTCGATTGCATCCTGCATTGCCAGAGCATTGATTACGGTAGCCAGCATACCCATGTGGTCGCCTGTCACCTGTTCAAAACCCTTGGCCGCCTGTTCTGCACCGCGAATCAGATTTCCACCGCCAACGACCAGACCAATTTGCACTCCAGATCGACAGATTTCTGCAATATCGGTTGCCAGTCTGTTCAAAGTTTCATTTTCTATACCGGAATCCTGACGTCCTTGTAAAGCTTCACCACTGATTTTTAATAAAACTCTTTTATAAGGCATTCATATCCTGTTTAACATTGAATGAAAACAATTAGACATATTGAGAAACTGCCTGGCTAAAACGTATCCGGCTGCAATGAGCTTTAATACTGTGAAATTTTTATCAGGCAGCATCTTAAATTGGCTGAATCAGATGATCACTTTATCTTATTTTCAGATTTCTCCAAATCAGTCATTGACATCTGAACCAGGCCGCCAATATTCACTAAAGCAGCATACTCATTGTTGAAAGCCACGGGTTGTCATGATTTCAAACAGTGAATTTAAACGCTTTTAACCTGCGCCATAACTTCTTCCGCGAAATTTTCCTTGACCTTTTCGATGCCTTCACCCACCTCAAAACGTTGGAAAGAAGATACCGAGCCGTTTAGTTTGGACAACAACTGGGCAACACTGACATCAGGGTCTTTGATATACGGTTGTCCAAGCAAGGTAATTTCCTTGAGAAATTTCTTGAGTCTGCCTGCTACCATTTTTTCAATAATTTCTGCTGGTTTCCCGCTTGCATCTGCCTGCGCAGAAAAAATTTCACGTTCCTTTTCCAGTAAAGCAGGGTCGACCTGATCATCGGAAATGCAAACCGGATTACTGGCTGCCACATGCATGGCAATTCCTTTGCCATTGTCCTGATCAACCCCAGCAATATCGACAATAACGCCTATCCGGCTACCATGCAGGTATTGGAATATAGATCCCTGTTCTGAATCCATGCGGTGCAGACGACGAATATTGATGTTCTCTCCAATTTTGGCAATGAGTGCCTTACGTGCATCTTCAACTGTTACATCACCCATAGTCTGGGTCAACAGCTCTTCGATTGATGCCACACCTGTATTCAGGGCAATGTCTGCAACATTGTCAGAGAACTGACGAAAGTCATCTCCATTGCCGACAAAATCAGTTTCGCAATTGATTTCAATAATCACAGCCTGTTGCCCGGAATCCGATACTTTGATTGTAATTGTCCCCTCTGCCGCAGTTCGGTCCGATTTTTTATCCGCTTTTGCCAAACCGGATTTACGCATTTGTTCGATTGCAGCATCCATGTCGCCATTGGCTTCTACCAAAGCGTTTTTGCACTCCATCATGCCTGATCCGGTGCGTTCACGTAATTCCTTTACCATTGCTGCTGTAATGCTCATAATATTTTCCTGACTCTTTATTCTCTATTGTTTCAACCCCGGCAACTGCCTCGTAGTGATTAACTGTCTGTCCTGACACTCATTCCAGAGGCAATTTACCGGTTACTGAATAACCTGTTTGTTTAGTGATATTGACAGGTATTCAAAATGTAACGCCTGATGGCTGGTTTTCCAAAATTTCGATATCAGACAATGATGCCAATGTTAAACACAGATTCAACACTGTGTATTGATTAACATTGATTGAACTATACCGGACTTGAAAGGCAATAATGCTTCATCCCCGGTCTGTTTAATACTTAAACTGCCTGATACATATCCATTTTTACATTCAAGATGGCAACATCTATCGATTCAAACACAGATTAGTGGATTCAGTATTTTTTTGTCGTTTTCAGACGGTTGAATCATTTAAAATTAATTGATGATTGCTGTTTTCAGACGTCCATCCGTCACTGTAAATTGAAGCTGTTTTTAGCTTTCCTCAGTTGCGGTATTATCTTCCGCTGTACTGGCTTCAGTCGCTTTCGCTTCCGGTTTGACTTCAGTGTCTTCAGTCATCTCAACAAATTCATCATCATTGACACCGATCGATAATTGCTGAGCCTTGCCTTCAAGTACGGCTGCCGCTGCACTTTGAGCATAGAGCTTAATTGATCGGATTGAATCGTCGTTGCCTGGAATCATATATTCAACGATTTCAGGGTCATTGTTGGTATCAACAACACCGATAACCGGAATCCCTAGTTTGCGCGCTTCACTGACCGCAATTTTCTCAGCGCCGATATCAATGACAAACAAGGCATCAGGTAAAGAAGGCATGTCCTTGATTCCACCCAGACTTCTTTCCAGCTTGGTCAATTCTCGCTGATAACCCAGGGCTTCCTTTTTGCTAAACCGCTGCATGCTGCCATCTTCCTGCATTTGCTCAAGCTCTTTGAGGCGACGGATCGATTGCTTGATTGTTTTAAAATTGGTCAACATACCTCCAAGCCAACGATGATTGACATAAGGCATACCGCAACGTATCGCTTCTTCAGCAATGCTTTTCTGGGCGGCTCGTTTGGTTCCGATAAACATGATGGAACCTTTATTTGCAGCAAGATCCTTGATGTATTGCATTGTCTCATTGAAAAGTGGCAAGGTCTTCTCAAGATTGATAATATGGATCTTACTCTTTGCGCCAAATATATAAGGAGCCATCTTCGGGCACCAATAGCGGGTCTGATGACCGAAATGGACTCCCGCTTCCAGCATTTGACGCATTGTTACATTCGTTGACATGAATTGTTCTCCTGAGTTTTTGACAGATTGTTTCTGTCAGTTGGGTTGGGCCTCTGTATATCCCAATTAACAACTCCGCTTTGTGTTTTTTAATGGATCATCCAAAACCCAACACTGACGGGCACCCAGTTAATTGTGCCGATATACATGAGAAATCTAAAGGTTGCTGTCATATTATCCGGGGTTGTCAATTCAGTCCCGAAACAGTTATCCAAACTGACACCAGTTACAGACAACTATGTAATAATATTATAACAAGCCCACCTTTATATCATACAATAGTAGCTCTTAACAATGTATGTTTATCAATTTCCCTTCATCCAGTCATCACCTATAACACAGGACAACAGATGGAACCGATACAATGAGTGTGTCTATTAAATCAGCTGAAGAGATTGAAAAAATGCGGGTTGCCGGCAGACTGGCAGCAGACGTGCTGGAAATGATCGAGCCTCATGTCAAACCCGGCATTACGACCAATGAAATCAACACAATTTGCCATGATTATATTGTCAAAACCCAGGACGCTATCCCTGCGCCATTAAACTACAAGGGATTTCCAAAATCCATTTGCACATCAGTCAACCATACAATTTGTCATGGAATCCCAAATGACAAAGCATTGAAAAACGGTGATATTATCAATATTGATATCACCGTCATCAAAGATGGTTATCATGGTGATACCAGTAAAATGTTCAAGGTGGGAAAAGTCGCCAATTTCGCCTCACGACTCATTGACATCACTCAACAAGCTCTTTATCTAGGCATCAAGCAGGTCAAGCCTGGCGCACGTCTTGGCGATATCGGCCATGTGATCCAGGAACATGCGCACAGTGCTCGTTATTCAGTCGTCCGGGAATTCTGCGGACACGGTATCGGCAAACAATTTCATGAAGAACCTCAAGTGTTGCACTACGGGCAACCAGGAACCGGCCTGAAACTCAAACAAGGCATGATTTTCACCATTGAGCCCATGCTGAATCAAGGCAAGCGACATATCAAAATTCTGGCTGATGGCTGGACT
Source organism: Gammaproteobacteria bacterium (assembly GCA_022600935.1). Taxonomy (GTDB): domain Bacteria; phylum Pseudomonadota; class Gammaproteobacteria; order Methylococcales; family DRLZ01; genus DRLZ01. Next base: position 15,178 of record JAHZJL010000226.1, on the reverse strand, counting down.
GTTCATACCAAAGACCGAAGCCTGTCTGCGCAATGGGAACATACCATCCTGGTAACCCAGGACGGCTATGACGTGTTGACAGCCCGGTCCTATGAAACCATTAATCAGGAATCCTAATGGTAGCCAATATCAATTCAAATCAATCATCTGAAATGGTTGCCACTGTTCGTGAACAGCTCAGTCAATTCAATCAGTCTTTAACCATCAAGGATGATAACATCCCGGCCACTCATCTGATCAGGCAACGTTCGGACTACATAGATGATCTGTTGTCCAGACTCTGGCAGTTCTTTCTTGGTGATCAGGCACGACAATACGCATTGATTGCGATAGGCGGATATGGCCGTCGTGAATTATTTCCGTTTTCCGATATCGACTTGCTGATTCTGACTGAACGAGCCCCAGACCAAACCATTGATCAGGTTATTTCCGCATTTCTGCAATGCTTGTGGGATATCGGGTTAAAACCGGCCCAGTCGATTCAAACTGTCGCGCAAAGTATTTCCCTTGCCCAGAACGATATCAATTTCATGACCTCAATACTTGATACGCGTTTTATTTTTGGCAATCAGCAACTACCCGGTTTACTGACAACACAATTCAGTCAAATTATTACCTGCTCTGCTGAAACATTTTTTAATCTTAAAATGAACGAGCAACGCATACGCCATGAAAAATTTGGTGAGACTGGTTACCGGCTGGAGCCGAACATCAAGGAAGGACCAGGCGGACTTCGTGATTTACAAACCATACGCTGGGTGGCACAAAGCCAGTACCAGATTAACACGCTGGCCAAACTGATCGATATAGGATTGATTACAGAAAAGGAATATCTTGAATACCGCGATGCACGCCGGTTTCTCTGGAAAATCCGTTATACATTGCATCAATTGGCAAACAAACCTGAAGAACGTCTGCTGTTTGAATATCAGACTAAAATAGCAGAAATTTTCGGTTATAGCGATGATGACAGCAGCCGGGCCGTCGAGAAGTTCATGCAGAAATATTACTGCACGATCATGGAGGCCGAACGACTCAATGAAATGCTGTTACAAGTACTTGCCACTAAATTTGAGCCTTTGCGTAGTGAGCAGGAAGTCACTGAGCTCAACAATAATTTCCGTATTGTTGGACAATATCTGGAAGTCACAGACGACCAGGTTTTTCATCGTTACCCCCCTGCCCTGATAGAAATTTTTGCGTTCATGCAACAAAACCAACACTTGAAAGGCATCCACGTATCAACCTTACGACTGATTAGGGAATCACTGGAATTGATTGACGATCAATTCAGAGCCGACCCGGATGCAATAAGAACCTTTATGGTGTTGTGGCGACAGGGAACAGGGCTCACCCATGAATTACGAAGAATGAAACGTTACGGTGTAATTGCCGCATATCTTCCAGAATTCGATTATATCCTTGGACGGATGCAGTTTGACCTGTTTCACACATTGACTGTAGATGAGCATATTCTATTCGTGGTTCGTAATCTTCGCCGCATGAGCATTCCTGACTACCGCCATGAGTTGCCATTTTGCCATGATTTGTTTCATTCAATCCGAAAACCACATTTGTTGTATCTCGCCGGATTGTTTCACGATATTGGCAAGGGACATGGTGGCAATCATTCCGAGATTGGCGCTGAAATCACAGGTAATTTTTGCAAACGCCACGGGCTGAATCAGCATGATACAGATATACTGACCTGGCTGGTGACCAATCATCTGCACATGTCCATGACTGCCCAGCGACTTGATATCTCCGATCCCGATGTCATCAATGAATTTGCTTTACATTGCAAAACCCTGGAAAGACTCAACTATTTATATCTGCTCACAGTCGCTGATATCCGGGCAACAAACCCGGAATTATGGAATGCCTGGAAAGATTCATTATTAAGACAACTCTACGATGCTTGTCGGCGAGCATTCAGACGCGGATTGAACAATCCGGTCACGCATCAGGAAATTATTGCAGCTGTTCGCAATGAATCAAGTCATCAGCTGCTGGAACTCGGTATCGACAAAACTAAATTTCAAGACATCTGGAAACACCTGAATGACGATTATTTCATTCGCCATTCAGCCAAGGAATGCACTTGGCACACTCTGGCCTTGCTTGTCAGTGAAAGCGATGATTGTCCTCTGGTGTGTATTCGTCCTCTTCCTTTTAAGCAGGCAGCGGAAATTTTTGCACATGCCAGGGACAATTTTCCATTGTTTACCAGCATCGCCCATACTCTGGACCGCCTGGGCCTGAATGTCGTCGATGCCAGAATGCTGCCAACCAATGATAAAGCGATAGTCTGCAGTTTTCTGGTTGTCGAAAACAGCGCTCAAAATCTCGAAGACCTCCTCCGACAGCAGCAGATTGTCAATGAAATCAAGCAGCGCCTGGCAGATATCCAAGCAACAGATTCAGAGATTATGCGAAGATCGTCTGAAAAACTGCAGAATTTTACAACTCCAACCCAGGTGCTGATTTACGACGATGTATACCAGCAACAATCGGTTATTGAACTAATCAGTACCGACCGCCCTGGACTGCTCTCAAAAATGGGAACAGCACTGGATGAGCTGAAACTCATTATCCATAATGCCAAAATTGCAACAATCGGGGAACGAGTGGAAGATTTGTTTTATGTCACTGATGCCAATGGCAATAAAATCTCTCTGGACACAGAAACAGTGTCAGGGATCCAGCAACATATTCTCGACATCGTCGATGGTGAGTAAAAATCTGGAGAATTCTGAATTGAAAATCAGAATATTTACACATCTCAGTGAACCTGTCTGACATGCTATTACTTGCTCACATCAGGATTCTGATTTAAACAATGAGCTATGCACTGATATGAATGCATGAAACATGTATTCATATCAGTGCTAACAAGCATCAGGTATTCAACGCTTTCTTCAAAGCATCTTCAATTTCCTGATTATCGACTTCAGGAATCATCGCCTCCTGAGCAGTATCAACAGTTTGTGTTTCAAGCTGACGTTTACGTTTCCGTTCGTTATGATAGGCCAACCCTGTACCTGCCGGTATCAAACGCCCCACAATGACATTTTCCTTAAGACCATGCAGAGGGTCTTTCAAGCCACGAACTGCTGCATCAGTCAATACACGGGTAGTTTCCTGGAACGACGCTGCTGAAATAAATGACTCGGTTGCCAGCGACGCCTTGGTGATACCCAGCAATACTGTTTCTGCTATAGCTGGTACTTTGCCTTCAGCTTCAACACGCTCATTCTCTTCCAGAAAACGTGCTCGTTCCACCTGCTCACCGATCAGGAATGTTGTATCTCCAGCCGCTGTAATTTCAACTTTTCTCAGCATCTGACGAATAATGACTTCAATATGTTTGTCATTTATCTTCACACCTTGAAGGCGATAAACTTCCTGGATTTCATTGACAAGAAAAGATGAAAGCGCAGGCACACCTCGCAAGCGCAGAATATCGTGAAGCGTTAATTCACCTTCAGCGATCGTTTCACCGCGCTCCACGGATTCCCCTTCAAAAACTGTGATATGGCGCCATTTGGGCACCAGAATCTCGCTAGACTCACCTTCTGAATTGGTAATAATAATACGACGTTTACCCTTGGTTTCCTTACCGAAACTCACAGTTCCAGATGATTCTGCCAGAATTGCAGGGTCTTTGGTTTTACGTGATTCAAACAAATCAGCGACTCTCGGCAAACCACCTGTTATATCCCTGGTTTTACTTGATTCCTGTGGAATTCTGGCCAATACGTCACCAGTAGTCACCTCATGACCATCCTTACATGTCACTAATGCCTCAGCGGGCAGAAAATATTGAGCAACGACATCAGTGCCCGGGAAGAACAAATCATCACCGTTATCACCAAGCAGCTTGATCATGGGTCTGAGTTCTTTACCTGCGCCTGATCTTTGAGCAGGATCAATCACTTCCAGTGAACTGATACCAGTAATCTCATCGGATTGCTGGTGAACTGTAACACCTTCCACAAAGTCAACGAATTTAACATAACCGGTAACTTCCGTGATGACCGGGTGTGTATGTGGGTCCCAGTTTACCGCGACAACTCCGGCATCTATATTGTCACCGTCTTTAATCGATAATACAGCACCATAAGGAATCTTGTAACGCTCCCGTTCACGACCGTGTTCGTCGATAATGCTGAATTCACCTGAACGTGAAACAGCAACCAGGTTATTTTCAGAATTTTTAATGGTTTTTAAATTTGATAATCTGACCGTACCAGTCGATTTTGCCTCGATACTGCTGATTGCCGCAGATCTTGATGCGGCACCACCAATATGGAAAGTTCGCATGGTCAACTGTGTTCCTGGTTCACCAATGGACTGCGCGGCAATCACACCAATCGCTTCACCCTGGTTGACTTTATGACCTCGTCCCAAATCACGGCCATAACAGGATGCACAGACACCATAACGGGTCTCACAAGTGATCACTGAACGAACCACAACATTCTCAATGCTGTGCTTGTTCAACACAAGAACTAGATTTTCATCCAGCATAGTACCGGCTTCAATAATCACGTTTCCACTGCCAGGCTCCATGACATCGACAGCAACAACACGACCCAGCACTCTTTCGGAGAGCGGTTCGACGACATCACCACCTTCGATCAATGGCATCATGATCAGTCCATTGGTCGTGCCGCAATCGTCTTCCTTAATCACCAGGTCTTGAGCAACATCAACCAGACGTCGGGTCAAATAACCTGAGTTAGCAGTCTTCAATGCGGTATCCGCCAATCCTTTCCGTGCTCCATGCGTGGAAACGAAATACTGCAAGACATCGAGACCTTCGCGGAAGTTTGCTGTTATCGGAGTTTCGATAATTGAACCATCCGGTTTGGCCATCAGGCCACGCATCCCTGCCAGCTGGCGGATCTGTGCCGCTGAACCTCTGGCCCCTGAATCGGCCATCATGAATACTGAATTCATGGATTTTTGTTTCAGGCTCTGGCCTTCCGCATCTTTCACTGTGTCATAACCCAGGCTGTCCATCATTACTTTGGCAACCTGTTCATTCGCATGTGACCAGATATCAACAACCTTGTTATATCGTTCACCATTGGTGACAAGACCACCGGCATACTGGTTCTGGATTTCCTTGACTTCGTTTTCAGCACTGGTAATGATGGATTGTTTCTCTTCCGGTATCACCATATCCAGCAAGCCGAATGAAATCCCCGAGCGGGTTGCATAGGAAAACCCGAGATACATGAGTTGGTCGGCAAATATAACAGTATCCTTAACACCGAGCTGTCGATAACATAAATTTAAAAGATTGGAAATTTCCTTCTTTGTCATATCTTTATCGACGCATTCAAACGGCAGACCTTTGGGGACAATGTCCCACAACAATGTTCGGCCTGCAGTACTTTTGACACGCCGCGTTGTTGTCTGTAACTGTCCATTGGCATCAGCCAAATGTTCGTTAATACGACATTCAATGTTTGCATGCAAATCAAGCACATCAGCAGACAGTGCCCGATTAATTTCTTCAGTACTTGTGAATATCATGCCTTCGCCTTTGGCACCGACTCTTTCACGGGTCATATAATACAACCCTAAAACAACATCCTGGGTCGGAGTGATCACCGGATCACCATTTGCCGAGGACAGGATATTGTTGGTCGACATCATCAGTACACGTGCTTCAAGCTGAGCTTCGACAGATAATGGAACATGGACTGCCATCTGGTCTCCGTCAAAGTCAGCGTTAAATACTGTACAGACCAGCGGGTGCAATTGAATCGCTTTGCCTTCAACCAGAATCGGCTCGAAACCCTGGATACCAAGCCTGTGCAAAGTCGGCGCACGGTTCAATAAAACCGGATGTTCACGCACAACTTCCTCAAGTATATCCCAGACTTCCGGTCCTTCACGTTCAACGACTTTTTTGGCGGCTTTTATCGTGGTGACCAGGCCACGTAACTGCAGTTTACTGAAGATAAACGGCTTGAATAATTCCATCGCCATTTTCTTTGGCAAACCACATTGATGAAGTTTCAGAGTCGGGCCGACCACAATGACTGAGCGTCCGGAATAATCCACACGTTTACCCAGCAAATTCTGTCTGAACCGGCCTTGTTTGCCTTTAATCATGTCCGCCAGTGACTTCAACGGCCGTTTACTGGTGCCTGTTATCGCACGACCTCGGCGACCATTATCAAGAAGTGCATCGACAGACTCCTGCAACATACGCTTTTCATTGCGAACGATAATGTCCGGAGCGTTTAAATCCAGCAAGCGTTTTAAGCGATTGTTACGGTTAATCACTCGCCTGTATAAATCATTGAGATCCGATGTTGCAAATCGTCCACCATCAAGTGGAACCAGTGGCCTCAGTTCAGGTGGCAGGACAGGCAACACTGTCAGAATCATCCATTCCGGGCGATTGTTGGAACTCACTAAAGATTCAATCAGTTTAAGACGTTTGGTCAGTTTTTTTCGCTTGGTTTCAGAATTGGTATTGGCCAGTTCTTCACGAATCGATGTCATCTCTTTTTTCAGATCCATCGATTTAAGCAGGTGATAGACTGCTTCTGCGCCCATCAATGCCTTAAATTCATCACCATGCTCCTCGATTTTCTCGAGGTATTCTTCTTCCTTGAGCAATTGACCGACTGACAATTCAGCAATAGCATGCGGATCGATGACAACAAAGGACTCAAAATACAAGACCCGCTCGACTTCACGCAAAGTCATGTCCAGCAACAGCGCAATACGAGATGGCAATGATTTCAAAAACCAGATATGCGCAACCGGGCTGGCCAGATCGATATGACCCATGCGTTCGCGTCTGACTTTTGACAAGGTGACTTCTACACCACATTTCTCACAGATCACACCGCGGTGTTTCAAACGTTTATATTTGCCGCATAAACACTCGTAATCGCTGACCGGACCGAATGTTTTGGCACAAAACAAACCATCCCGTTCTGGTTTGAAGGTTCGGTAGTTGATCGTTTCCGGTTTTTTAACTTCGCCATACGACCAGGAACGAATCATATTGGGCGATGCCAGACCAATCTGAATGACATCAAATTCTTCGTTCTTGATCTGTCGTTTAAAAAAATTGAGAAGATTTTTCAATGATCTATCCCCGCTAATAAGCTTAATCGATCAATCCAGCATCGACATGACTGCTGTAAATTTGACCCAGGAAAATTTGAATAAAATGGCCACTGTTGATTGAAGACAAGAATGCTATTCATTACTTCATTCAGACACTGACAAAATAGAAAACCGTATTACTGCACTTCGATACAGCATCACTGTATTGTTCAGTTTTCCTCCAACTCAATATTAATTGCCAATGATCGAATTTCCTTGATTAACACATTGAAGGATTCCGGCATTCCAGGATCCATGGTGTGGTTTCCATCAACGATATTTTTATACATTTTGGTACGTCCTGTGACATCGTCCGATTTAACAGTCAACATCTCCTGTAATGTATAAGCAGCACCATACGCTTCAAGAGCCCAGACTTCCATTTCACCAAAGCGTTGGCCACCAAATTGTGCTTTACCACCAAGTGGCTGCTGAGTGACCAGACTGTATGGTCCGGTAGATCGCGCATGCATCTTGTCATCGACCAGATGATTCAGTTTCAGCATGTACATGAATCCAACTGTCACCGGGCGATCAAATGCCTGACCTGTTCGACCGTCATACAGGATTGTTTGCCCGGACTCCGACAATCCAGCCAGGCTTAACATATAGCGGATGTCATCTTCGGATGCCCCATCAAATACCGGGGTTGCCATTGGCACACCTTTTTTAAGATTTTGAGCCAGCTCAAGCAGCTCATTGTCACTTAGAGAATCCAGCTCTTCTACTCGGCCACATTTGTTGTACACTTTGGTCAGAAATTCCCTGAGTTCTTCAACTTGCGCTCTGGCTTCCAGCATCTGCCCGATTTTAATTCCTAATCCGTTGGCAGCCCAACCAAGATGGGTTTCCAGTACCTGACCGACATTCATTCGTGATGGCACACCTAATGGATTCAGCACAATGTCGACAGGAGAACCATCTTCCAGATACGGCATGTCCTCAACTGGTACAATTCGTGATATAACACCTTTGTTTCCGTGACGACCGGCCATTTTATCACCAGGCTGAATGCAACGGCGCACGGCAAGATACACCTTGACCATTTTGATCACACCTGGCGCCAGGTCATCACCCATAGTGATTTTCTTTTTCTGAGCCTCGAACTGATTGACAAAATCAGCTTCCAGTGTGTTTATCTGCTCAGCGATAGCCTCCAGCTGGATATTCTTGTCTTCATCTTCAAGCCGGATTTCAAGACGCTCTGCAAGTTCGATTGTGTTCAGATAGCTCTCATCAATCGTTGTTCCTTTCTTGAGCTTTCCTGGTCCTGATTCTGCTGACATACCGAGGACCAGTTCTGAAACCCGAGAATACAATTCATCTTCCATGATGCGGCGCTGGTCGTAGAGATTTTTGCGTACACGTTCCAGTTCCATTTCCTCAATTTCCAGGGCACGCGCATCTTTCTCAACACCATCCCGGGTAAATATTTTGACATCAATGACAGTACCGACAACGCCGAATGGAACTCGTAACGAGGTATCTTTCACATCCGAAGCTTTTTCACCAAAAATAGCCCGTAACAGTTTCTCTTCTGGTGATAGCTGAGATTCTCCTTTGGGACTGACTTTACCGACAAGAATGTCGCCTGGTTTGACTTCGGCACCGATATAAACAATTCCAGAATGGTCCAGTTTCGCCAGTGCTTCTTCGCTGACGTTGGGAATATCAGAAGTGATTTCTTCGCGTCCCAGTTTAGTATCCCGGGCTACACAGGATTTTTCCTCGATATGAATTGTGGTAAATCGATCCTCTTTGACGACTTGTTCTGAAATCAGAATCGAGTCTTCGAAGTTGTATCCGTTCCAGGGCATAAATGCCACTTTCAGATTCTGTCCCAGTGCCAGTTCACCATAATCGGTCGATGGCCCATCAGCCATGACATCACCACTTCGCACGTCATCTCCAGGCTTGACCAGTGGTTTCTGGTTAATACACGTGTTCTGGTTTGAACGTGTGTATTTGACCAGGTCATAGATATCCACACCTGGCTCGTTTTCACCGCGTTCGTCCTGATCTACCCTGACTACAATACGTCCGGCATCGACGTTAACCACCGAGCCTCCGCGTCTGGCGATAACGGTAACACCTGAGTTGGTTGCCACGGCACGCTCCATGCCCGTTCCAACCAATGGCTTTTCAGCACGCAATGTTGGTACAGCCTGGCGCTGCATATTGGATCCCATGAGTGCCCGGTTAGCGTCATCATGTTCTAAAAATGGGATTAAAGAGGCAGCAACCGAAACAATCTGTTTGGGTGAAACGTCCATGTACTCGACAGTTTCCGGTGTCGACAGAATGAATTCCTCTTTATAACGACACGACACCAGCTCGTCCACAATGCGACCATTTTCATCCAAACTGACGCTGGTCTGGGCAATCATATATTGTCCTTCTTCAATCGCTGACAGATAATGCACTTCATCGGTGACAACCTTGTCCACGACTTTACGATAAGGTGATTCAAGGAAACCATATTCGTTGGTTCGCGCATAAACAGCCAATGAATTGATCAGACCGATATTCGGTCCTTCAGGCGTTTCAATCGGGCATACACGGCCATAATGTGTTGGGTGCACATCGCGAACCTCAAATCCGGCTCGTTCCCGCGCCAGACCACCCGGCCCCAATGCAGATACACGGCGTTTATGCGTCACTTCAGACAATGGATTGTTCTGATCCATAAACTGAGACAACTGACTGGAACCGAAGAATTCTTTAATCGCAGCAGAAACCGGTTTGGCATTAACGATTTCCTGCGGCATCAGTCCTTCAGAATCTGCCAGTGCCAGACGCTCTTTAACTGCACGTTCGACACGGACCAATCCCACTCTGAACTGGTTTTCGACCATTTCACCGACTGTTCGAACCCGGCGATTTCCAAGATGGTCAATATCGTCAATAACACCATTACCGTTACGGATATCGATGAGTGTTTTTATGACATCTTCGATATCATCCTTGGACAATACACCTTCGCCGGTAATCACATCGCGACCAAGACGTCTGTTGAACTTCATACGCCCGACAGCCGATAAATCATAGCGGTCCGGGGAAAAGAACAACATCTGGAATAAATTTTCAGCTGCTTCTTTGGTTGGTGGTTCACCAGGACGCATCATGCGGTATATTTCAACCAGGGCTTCAAGCTTGTTGGTTGATGGATCGACGCGTAAGGTATTTGAGATATAAGGACCGCGATCCAGATCATTGGTAAACAATGTGGTAAAACGCTTTACACTATTGTCTTTTATGGTTTCAATGGTTTCGGTAATAACCTCGTCATTGACCTTGACGACTATCTCACCGGTCGACTCATCGACAATCGTCTCTCCCAGTGTCTGGCCGATGATATAGTCATCAGGAACTTCAATTGAATCAAGCTTAGCCTTTTCAAGCTGCCTGATATGCCGAGCCGTTATACGTCTTCCCTGTTCGACAAGGATCTCATTATCCACACGAATATCAAATGCGGCCATTTCACCACGTAAGCGCTCTGGCACAAGTTCAAGATAAATCTTGTTATCCTTTATGGTATAAACATGTTTGTCAAAATAAGCGTCAATGATCTGTTCGTCAGTGTAATCAAGCGCTCTGAGTAAAATTGTGACTGGTAGTTTGCGACGTCTGTCGATACGAGTATAAAGAATATCCTTGTGGTCAAATTCAAAATCAAGCCAGGAACCACGGTATGGAATGACCCGGGCATTGAACAATAATTTACCTGAGGAATGCGTTTTACCCCGGTCATGATCAAAGAAAACACCGGGTGAACGATGTAATTGCGAAACAATCACACGCTCAGTGCCATTGATGACAAACGTGCCGTTTTCCGTCATCAACGGCAATTCACCCATATAGACTTCCTGCTCCTTGATGTCTTTCACGACTTTGGCATTTACGGGTGCTTCTCGATCATACAGAACCAGTCTGACAAGAACCCGTATTGGAGCGGCATAGGTTAATCCACGTTGTTTACATTCACGTACGGTAAATTCAGCTTCACCCAGTCTGGAACTGACATATTCAAGTACTGCATATCCGGAATGACTAACAACAGGAAATACCGATTTGAATGCAGCCTCAATGCCCTGGTCGACACCTTCCTGTGCTGCATCACCTTGTTGCAAAAACTTTTTATACGAGTCAATTTGCAATGCAAGCAAATAAGGCACATCCAGAAATTCCGGCCGTTTGCCAAAACTTTTTCTTATACGCTTTTTTTGAGTAAATGAATAAGTCATATTCGATTCCTGCAGAGAATTGACAGAATAGTTGTTCAAATTGAACAATTATGTTGACGAAAAACAGGATATTTCAGGGTTTAAAATATCCTGGGTCTTTCATTTTTTCCGCTTTCCAAAAAGACGGAAAAGGCCGGCAGCCTAACGACTACCAGCCAAATAGAGATTTATGAATCAATGTATGATCACTGATTATTTAATCTCCACAGTTGCTCCTGCTTCTTCGAGCTGTTTCTTCAACTCTTCAGCTTCGTCTTTACTGACGCCTTCCTTGATTGGCGCAGGCGCTCCTTCAACTGCCGCTTTAGCTTCTTTCAGACCCAGGCCAGTCGCACCGCGTACTGCCTTGATCACTGCAACCTTGTTATCGCCGAAGCTGCTGAGTATTACATCAAACTCAGTTTGTTCTTCGGCAGCTGCACCGCCACCATCACCAGCGGCGACAGCCGCGACTGCAACAGGAGCAGCTGCTGATACACCAAATTTTTCTTCCATAGCTGAAATAAGATCAACTACTTCAACGACAGTCATATTAGAAATCGCTTCTAAAATATCTTCCTGTGATAATGCCATTTATTTTCTCCTGAATATCGTATGGGCTTTCAACCAGAATCGTGAGAGCGTTGCAAATCAAGCAGCTTGTTTTTGATCGCGAACTGCCGCCAGAGTGCGAACCAGTTTCGCTTGTGGTTCAGACAGCGTTCTAACAAACTTCTCAACCGGTGCTTTCATAACACCCATCATCATTGCTATAGCCTGATCATAAGTCGGTAACTTGGACAATCGATCAAGTTCAGAGCCGTCATAGAGTTTTCCACCAATCGCAACCAAAGCTGTTTCCATCTTTGGATGTCCCTTGGAAAAGTCAAAGATAATTCGAGCTGCTGCCGCCGGATCATCCAGCGAAAAAGCGATAAACAAAGGTCCAACAAGACCCTCAGTCATACACTCGAAATCTGTACCCTGGAAAGCTCTGCGCGCCAGTGAATTCTTGATTACTCGAACATGAACATTGGCATCACGGGCCTGTTGGCGAAATGCAGTCATTTCATCAACAGTTAATCCCTGGTAATTAACAGCAATAGCGGATAATGCTTGCGCGGCAATCTCAGCAACTTCTGTGACTACGACTTTTTTATCTTCGAGCCTCAGTGCCACGATTTACCTCCGGTTAGATAAGATAATAATTATCTTATTAATTAAATAATCATTTTGCAGATGATTCCGCAAAATGAACTCATACGGCCGCTAACCGAATCAATCCGGCAACTAGCAACCATCTGCGCAGGCCAAGTATTAAGCCATTCCGGCACCTGCGGTCTCTGACGGTTGCCGCTTAAATCGGCAACCCAGAATAAAGAGCCTGAAAAATCAGGCGATTTAATTAGTTAAAGATCAAGACTGGCCTGGTCAATTGTAATTCCAGGACCCATCGTCGTTGATATACTGATTTTCTTAAAATACACACCTTTGGCTGCAGCTGGTTTTGCTTTTTTCAAATCAGCCAATAATGCAGATAAATTATTTTTTAATGCCTCGATATCAAAATCGGCTTTACCGATAGTACAATGCAGAATACCAGCCTTGTCTGTTCGGTATCGGACCTGACCACTCTTTGCATTCGATACGGCTTGCGAAACGTCAGTGGTCACGGTTCCAACCTTGGGGTTGGGCATTAAACCGCGTGGACCCAGAATTGTTCCAAGCTGGCCTACTACCCGCATGGCATCAGGAGTTGCAATTACCACGTCAAAACCCAGATCGCCATCTTTAATCTGTTGCGCCAGATCGTCCATTCCGACTATATCTGCACCAGCCTGCGTGGCGAGTTCCGCATTGTTACCCTGGGTAAATACCGCTACTTTGACAGTCTTTCCTGTGCCAGCGGGTAACACTGTCGCACCGCGGATGGCCTGATCAGATTTACGGGCATCGATACCAAGATTGACGCTGACATCAACTGATTCATTAAACTTGACCTTGGAAAGGTTCTTGGCCAATTCTAAAGCCTGCTCAATGGAATAACTCTGATCCTTGTCGAATTGATCACGGATTGCTTTAATTCGTTTAGATAACTGTGCCATCTTATACACCCTCCACATCAATTCCCATACTTCGGGCGCTGCCTGCGATTGTCCGTACTGCAGCATCCAGATCGCCAGCAGTCAGATCGGGATCTTTGGTTTTGGCAATTTCCTCAAGTTGAGCACGATTAACCGTTGCCACTTTCACCGTGTTTGGCGTCGAACTTCCTTTGGGAATTCCTGCGGCTTTTTTCAATAAAACAGACGCTGGAGGTGTTTTTGTTATAAATGTAAAACTACGGTCTTCAAATACTGTAATGACAACCGGGATGGGTAATCCCTTTTCAACGTCTTGCGTCTTGGCATTAAATGCCTTACAGAACTCCATGATATTGACACCGTGCTGACCCAATGCAGGACCAACCGGCGGACTGGGATTCGCTTCACCAGCCTTGATCTGCAGCTTGATATATGAAAGTATTTTCTTTGCCATTATTGTTACCTTGATATCGGGTCCAAACGCTTCTCAGCTCCCCAGATTGATAGATAGGTTTTTTAGTTAAGTCACCTAACTTTTGGCGACTTGATCAAAATTCAGTTCTACAGGCGTTGAGCGACCAAAAATCAATACAGAAACCTTTATTTTGCTTTTCTCGTAATCGACTTCCTCAACCATACCATTGAAATCGGCAAACGGACCGTCAATAACCCTGACGACTTCGCCAGGTTCGTATAAGACTTTTGGTTTCGGTTTTGAAACACCCTCTTCCATACGGTCAAGGATTGTTCTGGCTTCTTTGTCACTGATTGGATTCGGACGATCCGCAGTGCCGCCGATAAAACCCAAAACTCGTGGAGCACTTTTTACCAGATGCCAGGTTTCATCGTTCAACTCCATTTGCACCAGCACATATCCCGGAAAGAATTTGCGTTGACTTTTCCTTTTTTCGCCAACACGCATTTCAACGACCTCTTCCGTGGGAACAAGTATTTCACCGAAATACTCCTGCATCCCAAGACGCTCGATTCGCTCTTCCAGTGATTTCTTTACCTGATACTCAAAATTGGAATGAGCATGAACAACGTACCAGCGTTTAGTCACTACCCCACCTGTCCAGTAAGAGTCTGGATCCCCCAGAAAAAGAACATATCAAACAACCAGAGTATGATGCCGACCACAAACACCATGACGATTACAATCAGAGTAGTCTGGGTCGTTTCAGGACGCGTTGGCCATACCACTTTCTTTAATTCGGTTCTGACTTCCTTGAAAAAACCAAGGAGCACCTTGCCACGCTGTGTGGTTGCCGTTAGAGCCAGCGCGATAATTGTTGCACCAACAACCCCAAGTACTCTGTAGAGCTGAGACTCTTGATCGAAGTGATAATACACAACGAGGCTTGCGATGATAATTATCAAGGCAAGCATAAGTTTAACGATATCCAGTGCTGGGTTATTTGATGCTTCTTGTTCGCTCATACTGTCAACTTATTATAGGTGGCAGGCCAGGAGGGAATCGAACCCCCAACCTGCGGTTTTGGAGACCGCTGCTCTGCCAATTGAGCTACTGACCTAAAATCTTTATTATCATAACCAGCCTGATTGAAAACCAGGCTGGCTAGTGTTTTGACTGATGTGTTATTCAATGACTTTACTGACGACACCGGCACCAACTGTGCGGCCGCCTTCTCGTACTGCAAATCGCAGTCCTTCTTCCATCGCAATCGGTGCAATCAGCTCAACAACAACCTTGACGTTATCGCCCGG
>JAHZJL010000225.1 GCA_022600935.1 Gammaproteobacteria bacterium | reverse complement strand
ATTTATTTTCCTTTTAATTCAGTCATTTTGTTAATGTGAAAACATCGATATGAGTACCATTGTCAACGATATCACTAATACTGTTTTACCAAATCAATTCCCTTTAATCTGGTCCAATGACTGGGGCGAGGATCATATTGGCTTATGGACAGCTTTTTCATTTAAAGAGGTTCGTCTGGTATTTCGCTGGATACCTTCCGGTCAGTTTATGATGGGATCACCGGTTGATGAGCCGGAACGCGAGTTAAACGAGCATCTTCATGAAGTCACTTTGACAGAAGGTTTGTGGTTGGCCGAAACAACCTGTACCCAGGCGTTATGGCAAGCAGTGATGGGGCACAACCCCAGTCATTTTAAAGGAAGTCAGCGTCCTGTCGAAAACGTCAGCTGGAATGATATACAACAATTCATACAGCTGCTAAATCAGGATACATCGCACTCTGATGAATGGGATGAGCTGGAAATTCGTCTTCCGACTGAAGCAGAATGGGAGTACGCATGCCGATCGGGCACTCAGACACCGTTCAGTTTTGGAAATTATATTACAACTAGCCAGGCCAATTTTAACGGTGATGACCCTTATGCCTATCAAACCAAGGGTTTATATCGTGGGCAAACGGTCAATGTCAAAGAATTGCCAGGTAACAACTGGGGATTATATCAAATGCATGGTAACGTCTGGGAATGGTGCGATGATTGCCACACAGAATACACTGATGAGCCTGTCACAGATCCCAAAGGTGAAGATTCAAGTGATACCCGAATCCTGCGTGGAGGCGGCTGGGTAAGCAGCGGACGCCATATGCGTTGTGCACATCGTGAATGGCTTAACCCGGGCTCACGTCATATCAATATCGGCTTCCGACTTGCCAGAAGTCCGAATGGGTTACTGGCTGGAAAATAAAGTTTTGTTGAGGCGATATCCATTTAAAGACATTTTGGAACAAGTGGATTTATAAAACCAGACTTTATGTTTCGTTGACGTCACCCTGGACAACGGTTAATACATCTAACAAGTACTGTTTAAAAGCCTTGATTCCTGTCGGCAAGTTCCGGAAAAACAACTTGCATGGCATCGTTAAAGATATCCATTTCGCTGTTTGTCACTCCATCAACACTGATTAACTGAATCAGCTTTTGCATAAATGTCATTCTTAAATAAGGTTTTTGCTGAAGATGATCATCAATCGTTTTAAGATCTTCATGGAAATCTGTCTGTAAAGTCTGAACATATTGGTAAAGTGATAGTACCTGGTGATCAGTCAAACCAAATTCATCTTGCAAAATCAGACTGAATTTATGTTTCTCTCGTTCACTTGGCAGTTTATCCGCATTGATAATGTGATAGAGCAAAGACGCCAACGCAATATGAATGGATTCATCATCTGCATTATCAAATAATTTACATTGATGATCGAGTGAACCAAACCAGCTTTTGAGAGATTCAAACATTTGCACAGTCTCTATCTGTAACCTATCATAACCATTTTCTCAAACAGTCCAACCTGTATTTTTATCCGTATTTGTTAACCCAAGGACTTAAGGGAACTCATCCTGGTATTCAGATACTGTATCTCCAGCGACTCAAATATTGACACTTTGATACATTACAAATCTCATTAAACATATAGACATCATCCATTGTCCTAAAACAATAACTGTTCAGGTCACCCTGTTGATGAATCCAGTTGAACTCGATGTCATGTCAGTACGTTTGCTGATGTGTTGGCTTCAACGATGACTGTTTGTATATATGTCCCAGCACTGTTTGGAAATTCGAACTCCTTTACTGAAACTTTGAGTAACGACAATTCCTGCAATGATATATAACAAAGGCTTCCCAATTGAAACTCCCGGTAATATCTGAATAGCCACATTAACCAATTCAGCTGGAAGCGCAAGTGTTTGATCTAACGCCATTTGACTGATTATAAACAACACATCGACAATTTTTAATACTACCAGCGTAATGATCCAAAAGAAAATCCCAAAAAAGAACCAGAAAAATGCAATTAATATAACCGGAGTCAGAGCGGTCACCTTGTCGCTTAAATTTTTCTCTTGCTGAACTTCCAGTAATTTCTGGTGTAGTTCAATAGAATCCGGAAGCCACGACGTCATACCTCTTGTTAAAAAAATCAGCAGTAGTCCAATAATAATGATAAAAGCAATTCCAATAAGATGAGTCATTATTCTTCTCCTTCAAGAACCTGTTGGTTCAAGTCTGCCGACAGTGATGTGTAACGCGGATATCTGCCGGATAATTTTATTTATTGTGCATCGATGGTGTCATTCAGCGATTGATAACAATTTTGATACCGGACTGCGCCTGATTGTTGACTTGTCTTAAAGGTGTGACAAACCGAGCATAGTGGGCTATGTAAGGACTGACACAACGCCGAACACGGACAATAAGACAAGCGAGATGATATAAAAATTCTTGGAAATCGCCTGAATCATTTCTATAAAAACTGTGCCCTCTTGCATGATCAACAAAATGACATTTTTCGATATTGAATACAGAAAAACACATACTACAGTCTCTAAATCCGAGGAATCCTTTAACTGAAATATTCAGAAACAGGATTCAATCAGCTTGATCTCAGAACCACACAAACTGAGTAATATCCTTAAATCCAACCGTAGAAAACTTCTGATCTGCAAATCATTGTCGAATCTCAGTCTTTGATTGGTGGGCAAAGCAATTAATTTGCAGAAATCAGCTGTCGCATTGTCATGAAAGCACCAATTGCAAGATTATTCAAGCATGATTTTGTGCTCACACCAAGAATCATTGGCGGGTTCAAGCACATATTGACAGAAATGACTGCAACCAGGTTTATCGACGAGGAGTGTGGAAGAATCGAACTGGCAGACCATTTTAGAGACAATCTAAAACAACAACAGTCTAATGTTTACATGCCAGGTGTACTGTCTTGTCTATTGAACTCATCATGAATTGATGCGTTAACTCAAGACACAGAACCAAAGGCCATCTGTCTTAGATCGGTTTTTGGTTAATCGGTATAAACACAATGTCTACCGGAATGGGAGGGGTATTTCAGCTTCCGAGAAAAGCACACATTCGAGCTTACCAGAGTTACAAGGATGCTTGAATGCTGACCCAATCCAGAAGTTAATAATGAATGGGTATTTTCAGATTTCAAGCACTTGATTGCATCATGGTATTTCTCATAGTCGTAAGCGATAAGTAAGCTAATTAATATCAGAAGCGAACATATGACAAATACCTTTCACAGATAAAACTTGTGCTTACCATTGCTGAAAGCACATTGGGTTGATGCTGATTATTGGGAACTGTTTATTCTTCTTCAGGTTGTTTTAATGTTTCTTCCTGCTCTGCTTTCATGCGTGCATCTGCATCGGCTGCATCAAGCATTTCCCTGGTGACGACACCTTTAGCGATTTCCCTTAATGCTAAAACTGGAGCTTTGTCATTGTTAACACTGACTCCGGGTTCGGCACCATTACTGAGCTGCCTGGCGCGTCTTGCTGCTTGTAAAACCAGATCAAATCGGTTGTTGACATGGTCCATACAATCTTCAACTGTAACTCGAGCCATAGTGACTTAATACCTCTGCGTTTATCGGTTAATTAAAATAAAAAAAGATCGGCGATACAGATCAAGTTGATCTGTTTGCCCGTTCTTCAAGTATAGCGACTGCAGGCAGCTTTTTTCCTTCCAGAAATTCCAGAAATGCTCCACCACCCGTCGATTGATAGGAGACTTGATCACCAATACCATATTGATCAATTGCTGCCAGGGTATCCCCTCCTCCGGCTATCGAAAAGCCACTGTTTGCAGCAATTGCTCTGGAAAGCACTTCAGTACCATGTCCGAATTGTTCGATTTCGAAAACCCCAACAGGCCCATTCCAGACAATGGTTTTAGCAGCGCTGACAATACTGGAAAAATACGCTGCCGTGTCTGGACCAATGTCGAGAATTAAATCATCGTCTTCGACTTCATTCACTTTTTTAACCGTCGCAACGGCCGTTTCTGAAAATTCTTTAGCACAGACGACATCAGTAGGAATTGGAATTTCACCACCCCTGCTCTTTGCAGCTTCAATCAGACGTTTGGCTTCCGGAATCAGATCTTCTTCGTACAATGATTTACCAACAGCATAACCTGCTGCTGCGATAAATGTATTGGCGATACCGCCACCAACAATCAGTTGATCAACAATGTGTGACAACGATTCCAGGACTGTCAGTTTAGTCGAAACCTTGGAGCCACCTACAATAGCCAGCATCGGTTTTTGAGGATTATCCAGTGCTTTGTCCAGTGCATCCAGCTCTCCTGTCAATAGCGGTCCTGCACAGGCAATCTGCGCAAATTGCGCAACTGCATGGGTTGAAGCCTGGGCACGATGCGCAGTGCCAAACGCATCCATGACAAACACATCACACAGTTGCGCCATTGATTGCCCCAGTTCTGCATTGTTGCTTTTTTCACCCGGATTAAACCGTACATTTTCACACAGTACGACATCACCTTCATTCAAATTGACACCGTCCAGCCAGTTTTTTTCAAGTCTTACAGGTTTTCCCAGTAATTCGGACATGTGTGCAGCAACGGGCTGAAGTGAAAATTGTGTATCATATTCGCCCTCCACGGGACGTCCCAGATGCGACATCACCATGACTTTTGCACCTGCCTGCAAAGCCAGTTCAATTGTTGGCAAACTGGCGCGTATTCTGGTATCGCTGGTGACTGCTCCATCTTTGACTGGCACATTCAAATCCTGACGTATTAATACTCGTTTTCCTTTTAAATCGACGTCAGTCATTCGTGTGATGCTCATTCTATAAGTCCTGTATTAATTTGCGTGTACGTTAAATGAATAAATAAGAAAAAAATCAAGTGAAGCAGATTCCAGACAGTGGTGCGACAAATGACAATTTAATCCGCCATGCCACTCAATTTTGGTACAAAAAATGGTCTCTGGTCCAACATCACAACGCATCGCGCCATTTGATGGAACAACCCATGCTTGGAATTTGCTGTTTTGGGCCATGGCCACTTTGTGCAACCTGTTTCATGGCATCAAAAAGTTCTGGCTGGGCATTTTCAGCCGTTTCTTTCCTGCTGGCATCGAGCCGACCACGATATTGAAGTTCCAGTCGGTTGTTATAGCCAAAAAAATCCGGTGTGCAAACTGCACCATATGCGCGGGCAACATCCTGAGTGTCATCAATCAGGTAAGGAAAGGAAAACTGGTGCTGGTTGGAAAATTCTGCCATGTTCTCAAATGAATCCTGAGGATAGCCAATCGTGTCATTGGGCATGATTGCAACCGAGCTGATACCATATTCTGCAAGACGGTTAACATCGCGAACGATTCGCTCAACAACCGCTTTTACATAGGGACAATGATTACAGATAAACATGACCAGCAAGCCTTTTTCCCCTTTACAATCATCAAGCGTCCACACTTTCCCGTCGATACCAGGCAAAGAAAAGTCAATGGGTTTTGCACCAAAATCGCATACAGGTGTTTCCAAACTGGGCATAGCAGACTCCTGGATGAAGCAGTTAGTTTTGTATCAGGCCGAATATGAAATAGTCAAAAGATCTAACGCAGCAGAGTATTATAATCGGATGAGAGAAATTAGGCAAAAACAGCTGTTGAGACAATCCGATTGATCGATTTGATAAAGCCAAAATCAGAAAAACCGGATAATCTGGTTGCTTCCAATAAACAAGCTCCATACAATCTATAAAGCGTTTAAGCATTGTTTAATCCTGTTGTTTACACTGTCGATTGATTTTCATCAACTTTTCACCATTATTAATCGCCAACAACAAGCCTGTTTATCATCGATAATCAATAAACCACATTTAACCATTCACCAGACCAAGTAATAAAACAAGCCATGTTAGTAACCTGTTATGCCCGTATTGTCTCCACGCGCTATCAACTGTCTTTACGATTACCATGTTTGATTGCCGCTTTATTCCTTAATTTAACCCCACTGAAAGCTGAGGATGCCTTTCCGATTAAAATCGGAGTCATCGCATTCGGAACGCTGCAATGGGAATTAACTGTAATTCAGCAACAGAAACTGGACAAAGCCGCAAATCTGGATCTGGAACTTATCACGCTCGCCAATCCTCAGGCCGGGAAAATTGCGTTAAGCGCTGGCAGTGTCAATCTTGGTGTTGGGGACTGGTTTTGGGTTTCAAATCAACGTTCTGAAAACAGCAGCTCTTTGACGTTAGCGCCCTACTCTGCCACCTCAGGGGCACTGATAATTCCAGCGAACAGCCCTGTTCAGTCAATTCAGGATCTGGCTGGCAAACGACTCGGTATTGCTGGAGGAGCTATCGATAAAAACTGGTTGCTGCTTCAAACACTGGCCAGCCAGTCCTACAAACTTGATCTTGATGATGATGCTAAACAATCATTCGGCGCGCCGCCCATTCTCAACCAGCAATTACTCAATAACCGGCTTGATGCTTTATTGACGTATTGGCACTATGCTGCACGCCTTGAGTCTCAAGGTTTCAAAACTCTATTGAATGGCAAACAACTGTTAAACGCTTTAGGCTTTCAACAAACCATCCCAACCCTGGGTTACGTATTCTCAGAAAACTGGGCCAATGAAAACCGTGAACAAGTTATTAAATTCCTTAAAATCAGTTATCAGGCTAAAAACCTGATATGCAATTCTGATCAAATCTGGAACTCAATAGCGCCCCTGACTCGCACTGAAAACCAGCAAACACAACAACTGATTCGTCAACGCTATTGCCAGGGCAGGATCAGCCAGTGGGGTGATAGTGAAAAATTGGCTGCATCAAAAATTTACAGATTAATCACTCGTCATCATTCTGACTTGTTCAGTAAAAAATCTGAACATCTTGCTAACGGAACCTTTTGGGATTTTGATTTCTCAACTCTTGATAATCAAAATTGATCTCCCATAACATTAAAAACATTCTGATTTTCAATACTTCATTGTGAATGTATCCAGACTGTATGCGACGCTGTCAGTGATTACACTGCTGCTGATCTGGCAATTCATCGCCACGCTTTTAAAAATACCTGAATTACCGCCTGCAACAACAGTATTTTTGCAACTCAAGGATGCTATCGGCAACGGTCAGTTACCGTATCACTTGGGAATGACACTGTTGCGTCTGATTATCAGCTTTTCGCTCTCAATGTTGATCGGCATCATCATCGGTATTGCTCTGGGACGGCACCAGGTACTTGACCAGCTGTTTGATCAATGGTTACTCATTTTGCTCAATATTCCTGCTCTGGTGACGATTATTCTCTGTTACCTGTGGTTCGGTTTAACAGAAGTTGCCGCTATTCTGGCTGTAGTCATCAATAAAGTCCCCAATGTTGCTGTAACGATTCGTGAAGGAACCCGCGCTCTGGACAAAAACTTATTGGAAATGGCTCAAAGTTATCGCTTCAGTCACTGGAAAATATACCGATTCGTTATTTGGCCTCAGTTATTTCCCTATTTAATGGCTGCAGCCCGGAGCGGACTGGCGCTGATCTGGAAAATCATCCTGGTTGTCGAGCTGTTGGGATGCAGTAATGGTATGGGCTACCAGCTGCATTTGTTCTTTCAGCTTTTCGATGTCACAAGTATTCTCGCATATACCATTGCATTCATCGTTGTCATCCAACTTATCGAATTGCTGATTCTGAAACCTCTTGAAGTTCGCGCAAACCGCTGGCGATAAATGACTGAGCTGACAATTAGAATCAATAAAAAGGAATATCCTGCCAGACAATCAACAGAGGCGTTGACTGTCATTGAGAACCTGGAACTGAAGATTAAGCAACATGAGTTTGTCTGTTTATTCGGCCCCTCAGGGTGCGGCAAAACCACCATGATGAATATCATTGCCGGACTCGATACTGTTTTTGAAGGTAGTATAAAATTCGGCAATCAACCTGCTCAGGAATCGCAAGTCGGATACGTTTTTCAGGAGCCAAGACTTCTCCCCTGGTGTACTGTACAACAAAATATCGAACTGGCTCTTGAAAACACCCTTGACCCAAACCAACTGGATGACTTACTTGATCAACTGGAAATCAGCGATATAAAACATCATTTCCCATCGCAGATATCACTGGGCATGGCGAGACGTGTTGCACTGGCCCGGGCATTTATCATTCAACCCGAAATCTTATTGATGGACGAGCCGTTTGTATCACTGGACAACACAAATGCAGACCGCATCCGGCACAAACTCGTCGATACATGGTCAACCCATCCTCATACAATTGTTTTTGTGACGCATGATTTACGGGAAGCAATTTTTCTGGCTGACCGAATCATTATGCTATCTCCAGCCCCAACTCAGATACACAAAGAAATCACGGTCTCCCTGTCCCGAGTGCAACGAACCAATGATGCTCTGATCGAAGAATTCCGGCAGTCAATGATTACCACTCGCTGATCGAATCTGATTCATTATTGTGATTACAGAAATCAGTGAACAAGTGATGGCAAGACAAGTCACTCGTTAAGACTCTGGGTTTTAACTAATCTCCACCCGTTTAACAGAGTCAGGCAGCGCATTGAATTCACGGTTTTTCTTTATACCGAATTCATTTGGATAATAGACACCGGAAAAATATAAACCGGATGAAGATGCTGTGATTCCTGCTGCTTTCCTGTCTCTGGCTTTTAATACCTGATCCACCCATTGCGGCTCGTGTTGACCACTGCCAACTTCCAGCAGAACACCAATGATGTTGCGCACCATATGGTGTAAAAATGCATTACCGATGATGCTGACCCAGATGCAGTCGTCTTTCCTGGAAACATCAATTGTATAAATTCGCCGAAACGGGCTGTTTGACTGGCAACCTGCGCTGCGAAAAGATGTGAAATCGTGCTCGCCGATTAAATACTGCGTACCACTTTGCATTAAAGTTTCATCAAGCGGTTTGTAAAACCAGCATAATCGATGCCGGTCCAGAGCCGGTTTAACCCGGCGATTTAAAATACAGTAGCGGTAACTGCGTGCTATCGCACTGTTTCTTGCATGAAAGCTGGCTGGTACAGAAACTGCCCAGATTATCCTGATATCATCCGGCAACGCACTGTTAATCCCCATGATCCAGGCATACTCAGTTCGCTTGGCTTCAGTATCAAAGTGGACGACTTGTTGCAGCGCATGAACGCCTGCATCCGTGCGACCGGCACATGTACTCCTGACCGGATGATTGGCAACCCGGCTGATTGCAGCATCAACGCAGGCCTGTATCGATATACAATGCTCTTGAAACTGCCAGCCGTGATAGGCAGTGCCATCATATTCAATGCCTAGAGCAATGCGCATGATGATAGTGTTTGTTTACCCCTTAAAACCCGGGTCAGAACGAATCGCGTAAACCTAACACATCTTGCATATCATATAATCCGGCTGGTTTATCAGCCAGCCAGCAGGCAGCCCTCATTGCACCTGTCGCGAAAGTCATACGACTCGATGCTTTATGGGTAATTTCCAGGCGTTCTCCTTCAGCGGCAAACATAGCCGTATGCTCTCCGACAATATCACCTGCTCGGATGACAGAAAAACCAATGGAAGATCGTTGTCTGTGTTCCATTTGACCATGCCGCGCCCATACCGCATCATGATCGAGATCACGGCCCAGAGATTCAGCAATAACCTCTCCCATACGTAATGCTGTGCCAGACGGAGCATCCAGTTTGTGCTTGTGGTGGGCTTCAATAATTTCGATATCAACACTGTCACCCAAAACTCTGGAAGCAATTTCCAGCAGTTTAAAAGATAAGTTAACCCCGACGCTCATATTTGGAGCAAGAACAACCGGGATAGATTCAGCAATTTTCTGGATTCGATCACGCTGTAATGGAGTGAAGCCGGTTGTGCCGATTACCATAGACCGGCCGGATGCTGCACATACATCCAGATTCTCCATACACGGTTCTGGCAGAGTAAAATCAATAACCGTATCAATTGTGTCCACACAGCTTTTCAATTGATCAGTCACTGATACACCAATTGCATCAATACCAGACATGGTTCCGGCATCCTGCCCTAAAACTGAACTGCCAACCCTGGTGATTGCGGCCTTGCATTCAATCCTGTCATTATCAACTGCAGCTTTAATCAGGTTTTTGCCCATCCTGCCGGAAGCTCCGGTGATAGCAATACGAATCATAACGATCCCCTATCAATATATTTGGAAAAATCAACGATATCAAGAATGTGAGGTTACTGCTGGCTAGAGTAGTCACCCCAGTTGAAACTGTTAGACTAAAAAAGAATGTTACTGAAAGAAGCACATTCCTGTGCATTCAAGTGCTTGCCTGAGAAATATCGATCACGCATCCCTTTCTTTCTGAGTTTTTTTCGTCTCTGAAAAATCAGCCAGCCTTTTTCCTGGGTACACAACACCCAATTGATCTCAGGAAAATGTCGAGCTGATTGTTGCATCATGTCAAGCCACCACTCAGGCGGCTGTAATGTACAATGTGCATTACTACCATCTGGTAACTGTTTTAATGCAGGATAACAGGCCGCAACGACATAAACCGATTGCCTGGCATATGCGAAAATCTTGTCCAGCACCCAGGGGATATCCTGTTCCGGTATATGCTCGACAACATCTGTTGAAATCACCACATCAAACTGACCTTCAACAGGTGTTGCATACGGCTCATATCCCGGGTCATAACAGGCGACAACAACATCTCCCCATTCGGACATGGTTTTAAAACGTGAATCCGACTCGAAACCAGGAGCCTGTTGATACAATTTGCCTTTACCACTACCAAAATCCAGCACGGTTTTAGCATTGCTTTGCTTGATGACATGAGCCACCGGATGAATATGGTCGCTTAACGACACACCGGAAAATGTTTGTTTGGCATTGTGCCCGGTATCGGGTCGACCCTGAGCATGCATGGTCTCATAAAACCCGAGCAATTCCTGGTAACGACTGCTTGGAGATTGCTCGTTAAACAATGTAAAACGGGCATTGTCTGCACTTTGCTCAAGAGTCAGTAGTGAGTGAGTATCGATCAGTTGATTATTGTCTCTATTATGATAGATACAATCAATCTGATGGTTTTTCAATCGAACAGACTGACATTGCCAATTCTCTGACAATTGACCAACCAGGCTGTTATCACCCAGAATCTTCTGGAATTTATCTGCTCCAATCTGACTGATTTTTTCACAGTCCAGCAACACACAATCAGGCGTATCACCAGCATATGCCAAAACAGCATTGCCATGCATGTCACAGTGAGTCAAAATACCCGGATCGTCCAGGTAAAGCTGAGATAATGTATTGACAATTACTCGTCCGCTACTGGCATTCAACTTAGTGATTGCCTGATACATTCCCGATCGATCAGTCTCATCCTTCAACAAATAAATCTCATAACAACGCGAAGGATCACGAACATGATGGATAGACCAGACAAACAGCCGTTCCTGGCGATATGATCCAGATCTGCAATCAACGACAATACGAACCGGCGACTGGTCAATCCCGGTTGCCTGTTTAACAGCAGGCAAGGAGATTTTAACTGGGGCAGAGCAATTTCCCGATCTGTTTTTTGAGAATAGAGATAACACGTCCAGGAAGATCATCGAATCAGTATAGGGGGCTTTAGTATGACTGTTGTTGCGACACGAAACAATTTAGCAACAACAACTGTCATGAGGCTGAAGAATGATACATTTTGACAACCCGCACACAACTGTAGAGCGGGTGTAATTACGAATACTTGAGTTGAAATTCAAGCATCCTGCGTTTCAAGGTGTTTAACCGGGGATTTCAATGATTTCATAAACGCTTCCGCTTCAGAAATCGACTTCTCCATCGCTGCGATCAATCCGGCAATATTCATGGTCACCGCAACAAACTCCTTGTCCAGAGAGGCAATGGCCTGGGCATTCAGATTGTGTTTGAGATACAACACCTGATCCTGGAAGGCCGCCAATACCGGCGCCATCCTGGTTTCGGCACGTTGCATTGCCTTGATCAGCCGCAGAAAATGATGATGGGTCAAACGTAACTGCGTCCTGCTCTGATTACGCAACGAGCGGTTAGAATATTTTTCCAGTTCCTTTTCCCATTCCTGGAATAACGTCTCACCAACAGTTTCGACTGCTTTTATCCGCTCTTGAACGGCAACAGCCCGAGATTCACTCTGGGAGAATTCATGGCTCAACTTCCTGAATTTCTGCTCTAACGGGCTATCGTCAATTTCAACCAATGCAGAGAATTCTTCCAGGGCGGACTCAAACTGCTGCTTGGCATCTTCAAGGCTGTCACGAGCCGATTCAACCCGGTAAACCACCATTTCACGCTTGGTTTTACCAAGAGCTTCCAAAACCCCATAGTAAGCACCAAACCATTTGGAGCGCACCAGGCCAGCTAAAAAACGCGGTTTGTTTTCAGATTCCATTCGTTTACTGAGATTGGATTTAGAAGATTTTTTTATTGTTGTATTATCTGTTTTTTTCTTCATGAATAAACTCCCACAAGTCGCCTATTTTATGACGAGCTGCACGAATTAGCAAAACAATTCAACTTGATTTTTTTATTTCCTTCACTGGATCAACACCGCACACAGATTTTTTATTCTACATAACAGACGGTTCAGCCAGGGTGATTACTAACCTTGGCTACGTCTACAATCTATCATTAATCATGTACTTGTAAATGCCCGACAACAATTTCCCAGCTTGCGTAAGTGGGTTTTTCACAAATCAATTTATTGTATTCTGCACAGACTGTTTGTAACTTATGTTTACCCATCAATCCACGCTGACGGTTTTCGGACATGTTTACAGCACCCAGGGTTTTAATTTCCCGCATCAGATGTATGGGTGAATCATAGGTCAACTGCATCATGCTTGACTGACAATTTCCATCTAACCCTGATCGATCAATCTGTGACTGAATAGCACCCTGTGTTAAAAAATCATTCACATGTCGATATGTGTCTGCTACCTGCCAGGCGCGTCTCAATTCTTTTAAGGTTTGAGGGCCAAGGGTACTGAAAAACACCCGGCCTCCCGGCTTCAATATGCGCTTGAATTCCAGAAAAGCACGGGGTAAATCTGGACACCATTGCAACACCAGATTGGCAAATACGATATCGCAGCTCTTGTCTTTAATTGGAATAAATTGAGTATCTGCTGACACATAGTCAACTCGTTCTCCGAGCCTGGCTCTGGTCTGTCTGAGCATGTTCAGCGCTAAATCCAGTGCAATCACTCGTGTCCCCGATCTAGCCAGCAATTCCGTGCAATACCCTGTCCCCGAGCCTACATCCAGAATAGTTAGACCGGGTTTGATATCAACTTGAACAGTGTTAAATAATTGCAAACCCACAATACGCTGTAAACGGGCAGCCGAATCATAACTGTCAGCAGCTTTGGAAAAAGATCGAGCCACAGTGTCCACTGTCCAATCCTGTAGCGCAGCTTCTGTCATCGTTGACCAAACTGTTGAAGAGAATCGCTAATCAGTTGCGCTGTAATGTGAGGTTGTGACAGAAATGGGATATGCCCTGAGTTCTCAATAACTGTAATATCAACACCTGGTTTTAATTGTTGCATGTAATCTGCGACTTGTTCTGGAATCAATGGATCGTCTGCGCCAAGTAAGACTGAGATCGGTTGCTGACACGATTTGAATTGCGGCCTGAAGTCGGCATTTTGCAGAATATCCAGGCCCCATAACAAAGCATCACGATCTGGCTTTGGAGCTTCAGACAATTGCTTTCGTACTGTTCTGAGCAGCTCTCGCGACTGTTTTCCCTCACCTTGCGTCATCAACCCGGTGAATTTCGCCAGAGTCATCTGGTCATTTTCCTTGACTGCTTCGGTAAATTCTTCGAGCATGGTGTTATCCATCGCCAGCGGCCAGTCTTCAGCAGTGGAATACTTTGGATTAGCACACAGCAATACCATGCCTTGAATCTGATCAGGGTAGTCTTCTGAAAGTTTCAGGACGATCGAACCGCCCATTGACCAGCCAACCCAAACCGCTGGTTCAGAAATGGTTTCCAGAAGTTGTTCGATGACCAGATTCAGCGAATAAGCGGGCAACGCAGCACTGTGACCATGACCGGGAAGATCGACCAGATACACGCGGTTATTCTCAGATAATTGCTGGGCAAAAGACCGGAACATGCCTGAGTTCATACCCCAACCATGCAGTATCACCAAAGCTGGACCTTGTCCGAATGATTCTACAAAAAGTTTTGTCATTGCAAAATTACAAGTGTTAACCGCTTACCTCAGATGACAACATCTGCAGATTATCATTCAAACAGTCAAGCAACCGATTTATATGCTTTTCGGTATGCTCACTGCACAAGGTCACCCTAAGCCGTGCTGTCCCTTTGGCAACAGTCGGCGGACGAATGGCTGTAATCCATAATCCGTTGTCTCGTAATACATTGCTCATTTTCAGTACGCGCTCTGAATCACCCAGAATAATCGGTTGTATTGGGGTTTTTGATGTCGGCGCTTGAATACCAAGCTGATTTAAACCTGATTGAAAATAAGTGATCAGCTCTGTCAGGCGATCCCGGCGCCACTGTTCCTTTTGGACCAGCTCCAGAGATACACGAGTGGCTTCGGCAATCGCAGCCGGCATCGCCGTTGTATAGATATAGGTTCTGGCACACTGGATTAAATACTCGATGAATTGCTCGGAACCGGCCACAAATGCGCCAAAGGTTCCCAGAGCCTTGCCCAGTGTCGCCATTAAAACCGGGGCTTGTTGCTGGTCGATGCCGGACAGCTGCAAACTTCCCCGGCCTTGCTGGCCAAGTACGCCGATTCCATGCGCATCATCCACCATCAACCAGGCATTATTCTGACTGCATACGCGTGACAAAGGTTGCAAAGGAGCAATATCTCCATCCATGCTGAATACAGCATCTGTCACAACCAGCTTACGATTCGCCTGAGATTGATCCAGTCGACGCTGCAAATCGTCACAATCTGCATGTCGATATCGCTCAAACCGGGCTCCGGACAGTAACCCGCCATCCAGCAATGAAGCATGGTTCAATCGGTCTTCAAACACAGCGTCTGATCTGGACAATAACGCAGAAATAACACCGAGGTTAGCCATGTATCCAGTTGAAAACAACAAGGCACGTTCGCGTCCGGTCCAGTCGGCCAGTTCCTGTTCCAGAGCATGATGTGCTTCACTGTGACCACAGATTAAATGTGCTGCTCCGGTACCAACACCATAATGCTCGACAGCTTGCTGCATGGCTTGTTTAAGCAGCGGGTGATTGGCCAGTCCCAGATAGTCGTTACTGGAAAAATTAAGGAATGACTGACCATCCACCTGGATTTCAATGCCTTGTGGTCCTTCAACAATCTGACGCTGCCGATAAAGATTGGCTTTCCGGTTTTCGACCAGTCGCTGCTCGAGATTAAATACCTGGTTCACATTATAAGATTTAGACGATCTGGACCCAATATCTGCATCAGATTATTCCTGATGCAGCCTTGCAATCAGTCTATTTGTAATAGTTATATCAGCGGCTTAGTATTTCCGCTCATGAAGGCGAAGCGTTGATTCCCAGTCGTTTGAACAATTGACGATCGTGACTGGATTCAGGATTGTCCGTGGTCAGTAACTTTTCACCGTAAAAAACAGAGTTCGCACCTGCCAGAAAACACAAGGTCTGCATTTCATCGGACATATCAGTGCGCCCAGCGGATAACCTGACTCTAGATGATGGCATCATGATACGGGCAACCGCCAGCGTTCGCACAAAGTCCAGAGGGTCCAGTTTGTCAGTTGTTGCCAGTGGCGTCCCTTCCACTTGAACAAGCAAATTAATTGGCACACTTTCAGGGTGTTTGGGCATATTTGCCAGTGTTTGCAGCAAACCAGCTCGATCGTTGACGCTTTCACCCATACCCAGAATACCACCGCAACAGACATTAATGCCGGCTTCACGAACCCGTTGCAATGTATCCAGTCGATCCTGATATGTTCGGGTGGTAATGATCTGATCGTAATACTCTTCCGAGGTATCAAGATTATGATTGTAATAATCCAGCCCTGCATCTTTTAACTGTCTGGTTTGCTGATCTGTCAACATACCCAGTGTCATGCAGGTTTCCATGCCTAGATCCTTGACTGCTTCAACCATGTCGGCTAGCTCAGCCATGTCACGATCTTTCGGTTCACGCCAGGCAGCACCCATGCAAAAACGACTTGCGCCCTGCTGTTTCGCTTGCTTTGCCGCTTCCACAACCGCTTCAACAGGCATCATTTTCTCACGCTGCAAATCTGTCTGGTAGTGTGCGCTTTGTGGGCAATAACCGCAATCCTCTGCACAACCTCCTGTTTTTATACTCAACAAAGTGCTAATCTGAACTTCGTTGGCATCAAAAAACTGTCTGTGTACAGTTTGTGCCTTGAATAACAAATCATTAAACGGCAATGAAAATAATGCTTCTATTTCAGACCGTTGCCAGTCATGTCTAAGCTGGCTGACTGCTTGCAATGGCAATTCTGACACCATTGGTTGAATTGTATGATTGTCAGAGACTTGTGTAGTCGACATGGGTTTACTCCGGATATAAAAACGATGGGCTTAACGAGCAGCAATGGTTAACCACTTACATTTCAAGCAGTTGCTTGCGTCAAAATCCAAACAATTAAAACAATGGTCGACTATTATACAGGACTGCGTGTACCCGCCTACCTGTCTCTTGTGCAGCGACCCAGGTTTTCGATCATTAGACCTGTGTACAGACTGTTATCACAACCTGCCAGTTTATCAGTCTGGCTGTCATCGCTGTGCAGCACCGCTTGCATCGCAGACGGGTTCAACTGTGTTATGCGCAGATTGCCAAAAACAACTCCCGGCATTTGATTCAGTTCATGCCGGATTTCATTATCAGGAACCCATTCGACAATTAATCCATCAGCTTAAATTCGCTGGCCGCTTCGCAAATGCGCGTTTACTGGGGCATTTAATAGCAGAACAACTTCAGGAAACTATAACCAGACCACAAGCCATTATCCCGGTACCTCTGCATATCAAACGTTACCGGCAGCGAACATTTAACCAGAGCATTGAACTCAGCCGTCACCTCTCAAATCAATTACAGATACCGCTCGCATTAAACATATGTAAACGGAATCGCAATACAACGCCACAAGCTAAACTTAATGCGAGACAGCGGCGCAGAAATTTGGCGCGAACATTTACCACTTCAAACAGTGCAACATTCAATTCTGTCGCAATCGTTGACGATGTGATGACAACAGGCAGCACAGTCCGATCTTTAGCCAGCTCGCTCAAACGCTCCGGAATTCAACACATTCAGGTCTGGGTAATTGCCCGAGCTTAAGCGACAAATTGCTTTTTTTCCACACTTTTTAAAAGTCATCGAGCAAGTCAAATAACACGGAGACAACCACCAACCGGGAGTGATGCAGCCATCGATTATCCACAATGTATAACTTTGAATTTCTCACGTTTGACAAGCCTTACAATAATTTTTTCGTTTTTCCAAACCCTGAATATTGACTCAAGATAAACATTTGCATTATTCTAGTGGGCTGTCTTTAATGGTGATGTAGCTCAGTTGGTTAGAGCGGCGGATTCATAACCCGCAGGTCGGCGGTTCAACCCCGCCCATCACCACCACTTCACTGAATCTTTTCTTCCAGTTTCAGCTTTCACCCTAGCTGATTTTTCACTTTCCAGTTTTAGAGCTTTTTACCCGTTGAAGTCTCTTTCAAATAATTGATCATGTGACATTTACAGACGCATACCAAACTAAAATTTCAGGATGCTCGTTAAAAAAATTGTCTTCCAAAAAATATCATATTGATTCAATTACATATAATTTCTGTTATTTTCCCATCTATAACCTGACCCTTATTAATGTTTGTAATAGATTATTATTGACATTGCTTACCACAAACTACTTTGCTTGAAATTCAATTAAATCAGGCAACACTATACTGATAAACTAAATTTCCTGTCATCAGTCGGGGCTCAAATGATGATAAGAGAGTACGGCTCAGCAAAAGCAAATAACTTAAGCTTATAACAAACGTATTTCTTAGAATATTTTTATATTACAGTTGACCTGATTCTTATAGCGCTATAAAGTCTGTGCGCTATTTTCATCTCAAACTAAAACAAATTGCTTTGAATTGGCCAGAAAATAGTCATTTTTATGTTTAAAGTATGAACAAATGTTAATTTTTTCACATTACGTCCTATATTAATTGCTTTAAGCAACATTCATTCCTTATCATTGTGTCTATTTTGTGTACAATTTATCTACACTAAAAACGTTAACGCCAAATTCAATGAGGAAAATGTGAACATCGCATTATTAGAAGACGACCAGGATCAGGCAATACTGATAGCCGAATGGCTATTACAGGGAGGACATATTTGCAATTGCTTTCAAAGCGGTGATGACTTTACTTATGCGCTTAAAAATAATACCTATGACTTATTATTAATAGACTGGGTTGTTCCTGATATGAGTGGTATCGATGCATTGCATTGGGTTAGAGAGCATATTGAATGGCGGATTCCAATATTATTTATAACAAAGATGGACCGGGAAGAGGATATTGTTCAAGCACTGAACGAGGGTGCCGATGATTATATGTCAAAGCCAATCAGACAAAAAGAGT
Organism: Gammaproteobacteria bacterium; assembly: GCA_022600935.1. Lineage (GTDB taxonomy): Bacteria > Pseudomonadota > Gammaproteobacteria > Methylococcales > DRLZ01 > DRLZ01. The sequence continues at coordinate 4,519 of JAHZJL010000225.1, read as the reverse complement.
TGATAGCTCGGATAGAAGCATTACATCGAAGAGCGACCAATGACGACCAGAAAGGCAATTTACTCGAATACAAGCCCTATACGATCAACCGTGAACAAAGATGCTTCCAGTTAAACGACTCTACCATTTCAATGACCCATATTGAATTTGATCTGGCAGTATTCATGTTTCGCAACCAGGGCAGAGTATTATCCAGAGAATATATTCTTAGAAATGTCTGGGGGAAAAACAGTGAAATCAGCACCAGAACTGTTGATACTCATATGAGTCGTATTCGAAAAAAACTGCACATCGGGCCTGACAATGGCTGGAAACTAACCCCGGTTTACCAACATGGTTATCGCCTGGATAGCGTAGGCAGTGATGAGGGTTAATACTTTTTTTCACTCACTCATACAATTGAGTTCAATAAACATTTTTTTTGTTCCACAAGTTCCTGGGAAACCCGTATAGTCAGTCTTGCTTGGAATATTGGAATCCACAAGTAAAGAACAGCCGACCAATAGTCTAAATAGTTCAATATTAGAAAAATGGAGGATTAATTTGCCAGGCCCTGATAACCATATAACGAAATAAGCAGCACACTGGCCTTATCAACATGTTGTACATCCATTGTTTTACACCACCTAACTTAAGGTGATAAGGCTTTGCATAGGATATTTGCGCTATTCTGCGAATGGTATAGAGCATGGAACCCTTGGCCGAAAGCCACATCAAAAACCGTGTAAATACAGCTATAGATGAAGGCAGCCGGGATTGATACAGCAAACGACCAGCCACTTTCATACTGATTTGCAAACGCCTGTTTTTTTCATATTCGCTGGCAATCCTGTCAGGCATGGGCAAATCATATACTCTTGCTGCCAATACGACACCTTCCAGCAAACTTTGCTTACCTTCAAGCCTTTGCGCGTCATTCAATAACTGATTCCAGTCGACAGCGTGTTGCTCCAGCATTGCCGCGATATCTGTCACCCAGTGCAGCCGATACCAACCTGAGTATACCCCATGCATGGTCTGATAACACCAGAGATGTTCCAGACCCAGAAATGTAATGTTTTGTCGATTTATGACAATGGCAGACGCCTGCTCATACAGGACCGGGAAAGGCACTCTCAGCAGTGATTGCTCATAAAAAAAACGCCAGTGCAGCTCGATTATAGTTCCATCGCGTTCATGAACGTATACCCTGTCCTTTTTGAACAGATCGGCGTACAGCAGCTCGTCATCACAAGCATGTTGCCCAGGGGATACCCGGACAAACCCGCATTGGCCAGTCAACAGATCCTCTACCACTGACAAATCAGCTTTATCAATCATAAGATCCAGATCTTTGGCTTGCCGCCGAGTGATATCTTTATAAAGCAGATGGGCAAGAGCAACACCTTTTAATGCAATAAATCGAATCTGGTGTAAATCAAACAATCTAGACAGCTTGATTAACCACATCGCGTGCTGTAATGATTGACGTTGACAACGATGCGCTGCGCGATGTAAATGATTCCATTCAGCAGCAGGAATCAGGCTTTGGTATTCCTGCAGGTTCCTGAAACACTGCGGAACTACTCGATGCCATTCGCTCAGATCAATAAGTCGACTCCAATCGACATCCGGATGATGAACGAGCTCATGAACTTGAATACTCCCCAGCTTTTCATTTGGATGCGTCAATGCAGTCAGCAGTTGAAATTCAAAATCAGGACACGCGTGATTAGGCATTTCAATCAATACTCTGTGTTAACTTCATCCGGTAACCATATGTACTCAGATTACTCACTATTTTGAACCACTTCTGTGTGTTACCTGATTACGAAGATAAACAGGTAACGCATGCTGCGCGTCAATAGACTCGTTATTCAACCATTTCTCTGCACCAAGCTGCACTATTGATGCTGCCCTGGGGAAAACTTCAGGCTCAATTCGCTGTATGATCGAACCCGTCACTGTTGACAATATCTGTCTATAAGTCCCCCAACCAGTTCCAACGCCGATCACTGATGAATTTGCTTGATAACTAATATCCTGAGGAGCAATGACTTGTTCGGGTTGTTGTTCACTGATGCTATTACCGGCGTTCTGGTATACCGCCCAGTAGACTTCTTTCATGCGCGCATCAATAGCCGTCATCACACAATCCACGTTAAATCGACTCATTGAATCATGCGCCATCGCCTTGAGAGTGGAAACAGGTATTCCAGGGATATCAGCGGCAAATGCAATTCCCTGGGTAACAGCGGTTGCCAGCCTGACACCGGTAAACGACCCGGGACCACACCCAAGAGCAACCGCATCGAGTTGTGACATCAAACACCCTGATTCATGCATAATCTCATCGACCATAGGCAGAATCAGTTCACTTTGTTTACGTGGAGCAACCTGATAGCGCTCAATGATCTCAGTCTCAATGAGTAATGCTGCTGAGCAAGCTTCAGTTGCCGTATCAATAGCCAGTATTTTCAAAAATCCACTCCAGATCTGTCACTGAATGAAACGCTCAGAACTGCTGAAACCAATGCCAGACCTGCCCTCAGTCAGTCAACATCGTCACACAGCCTTGAACAACTTATTATCAACTTGATGCATAAAAGAAATGTTAACAAGCTGCTTTAAATCAACTTGTCTCAGTTGATTCTGTTTTTTCGTCACGAGTGTGAACAAGTGCACATATGATCCACTCCAAGACCCTGTAAATCAAGGTTTTCACAAAAACAATTTACAATCAATTGAATGAATGAGTATTGCGCAACCTCTAGCCACAGAGTATACTTTATACACGATATCCACTGATCGTGGTTACTGGTCAGGATTGATCCCCTGGCCGTTTATTCATATCACTACATACTCGAGGTAGCTTAAAATGAAATGGGAAAAACCAGCTTACAAAGATCTTCGTTTTGGTTTCGAAGTAACCATGTATATTTACAATCGCTAATCCAGGCGTTTTGTTAAACGGGGTCCCATAGTTTATGGGGCCCCGTTTTTATTTGTCTTAAACAAAGACGTATGAACATCTATTCTTGAATTCATTACCAAACAATACAAACAGCTTGTCCTGACTATTTCCTACCCGGTAACCACACGTAAATACAATGAAAATCAGAGTCCTAGGCTCCGCTGCAGGCGGCGGTTTTCCGCAGTGGAACTGTAATTGCCGTAATTGCAATGGCGTCCGCCACAAAACCATTCAAGCCAAACCACGCACCCAATCGTCAATTGCTGTCAGCAGCAACAACGCACAATGGGTCTTGTTCAATGCTTCGCCGGATATCCGCGTCCAGATTGAATCCTTTCCCGGACTTCAACCTCATAACAGTATTCGTGGTACCGGCATTACAGCCGTGATCCTTTGCGATGGCCAGATTGACCATACCACCGGCCTGCTGATTTTGCGTGAATCACCCAAGCCACTGGATATTTACAGCACCAGGATGGTATATGAAGATCTGACAACCGGCTTCCCGGTGTTCAATATGCTGGAGCATTTTTGTGGCGTCAATCACCATGAAATCCAGCATGATGGTGGCGGCTTCAGCATTCCCGGAATCGAAGATCTGATTTTTTATCCACATGCACTAAAAAGCAAGGCACCACCTTATTCACCACATCGTGAAAACCCGCATCCAGGTGATAATATTGGAGTCATCATCGAACAACCTTCGACCGGAAAACGGGTCTATTACTCACCAGGCCTTGGTGAAATTGAACCTCAAGTGGAAGCCGCCATGCAAAATGCTGACTGCATCATGGTCGATGGAACATTCTGGACTGACACAGAAATGGTCGATGCCGGAGTCTCACATAAAACTGCACGCTCAATCGGTCATCTGCCACAATCCGGCCCAGGCGGTATGATCGAAACCATGGACTCGTTGTCCAAACCCAGAAAAATTCTGATACATATCAACAACACCAATCCGATTCTGGATGAACAGTCTGAGCAACGCAAGGTTCTTGATGAGCATGGCATTGAAGTCGCTTTTGACGGACTGGAAATTGATGTTTAAACGCTGATGTCGAGAAACACATTACAACCCTGGACACGCGGGGAATTTGAGCAGCGCTTGCGTGATATGGAGCGGTTTTATCATATCAACCACCCTTACCATGTCATGATGTATCAGGGCAAGTTGAACAAGACTCAAATTCAGGGCTGGGTTGCAAATCGTTTCTTTTACCAGATTAACATTCCCCGCAAGGATGCGGCAATCATGGCTAATTGCCCGGATCGTGACACACGCCGTATGTGGGTGCAACGGATGCTCGATCATGATGGTTATGAGGGCGATGATGGCGGTATCGAAGCCTGGGTGCAGCTCGGCATGGCCACCGGAATGAGTCGAGATGATGTGACCTCGTTAAAACATGTGTTGCCTGGAGTTCGATTCGCTGTCGAAGCGTATCTGAACTTTGCTCGTACTGCCGACTGGCATGAAGCCGCCGCATCGTCACTGACCGAGATGTTCGCACCCAGGATTCATCAGCAACGTCTCGACAACTGGCCAGACCACTATCCCTGGAT
>JAHZJL010000024.1 GCA_022600935.1 Gammaproteobacteria bacterium | reverse complement strand
CGAAAAGACAACAATAAAATAAATTAAAAATCCGGCTAATTTTGTATTGTGATATTTCATTTGCGTTCTTAAAAGAAATACATGGTCATCAATGATGTGGAGAATCATTGCATAAAATAACACAATTTTACCCAGAAAAGCGTCAGTGTTTCAGAGCTTTGTCAGTTGCTCAGGAAGACTATGAGCTGTATTGATTTCCAATCCGAAGAGGTATCTCGAATCATGGGTAATTTCTGAAAAAGCTATTGTGTAGTGCTTAGACTGGTTTTCGAACTCTGTATTGTTTAAAAAACGACGCAAGGAGATCTCGGTATCAATTATTCTGCGAAGTTAGTCGGTCTTGAAGTGTTTAAATAGAATGTAATTTACATTAACTTCAAGAATTCTTTGTACCAATGCAATGATTCAATAATACTTTAAACTTTTTTTTCTAGAAGTTACTCCGAATCGATTCATAAATTGTTAAGTATTCCTGAGCAGGTTTCGCCCATGAATAATCAGAACACATGGCATTTTGCACAAGTCGTTGATACTGTTCCGGTTGCTGCTGGTAACAAATCAGCGCACGGTGCAGCGCTGAATCCAGCCCTGTTTCATTAAAATCTTCAAACACAAAACCATTGCGTTCCGGTTTCGGTTTGTCTGAATAATCAATATCAAAAACAGTATCTGCCAAGCCACCCGTTGCACGCACAATTGGAACACTTCCATAACGCATTGCAATCAACTGGGTTAAACCACACGGCTCAAACTGACTGGGTACTACCATAAAATCAGAACCCGCATAAATTTGTCGTGATAACGGCTCATCAAAGCCTACTTCAAGATGCACATCAGCAGAGTTAACAAATTGTTGAGCAAGCGATTTGAAATGCTGGTTAATGGCTGGATCATGGCTTGAGCCGAGCAAAATGAACTGGCCATTTTCTTTTACTGTAGTCATCAATGCATGTTCTATCAGATCCAAGCCTTTCTGTGGATCAAGTCGACCAATGAAGGCAACCAGGGGTTTGTGGTTCTGTTCCAATGAAAAGCGTTGACGCAGTGCTTCTTTGTTCGCGTGTTTGATTTCTACTGTGTCGGCACTGTAGGGTTCAGCAAGTGCTGCATCAGTCGCAGGATTAAAAAAATCATAATCCACACCATTGAGAATGCCGTTGACTTTGGCGCGATGCGTTTTTAAAACAGGTTCCAATCCAAACCCCTGGTCTTCATCCATCACTTCAATGGCATGACGCGGAGACACAGTGGTAACAAAATTGGAAAAAACAATGCCCCCTTTGGTCAGATTCAATGCATTTGGATTATTTAAGTCCAATAAACTATCAACTTTGGAAAAATAATCTTGACGATGCAGTCCTGTTGTTTCCAGCAAATCACGACCCGCAAGTCCCTGGTGCTTGAAGTTATGAATGGTGAAACAAACACGTGGTTTGGTCATCCCCAATGTCTGGTAAATCTCAAAAAGAAAAACGGGAGCTAGCGCTGATGGCCAATCATGGCAGTGAATAATATCCGGATGATTGTTTGAATGCCACAGATACTCAATCGCTGCGCGGGATAAAAAAGCGAAACGTTGAATATCATCAAACTGACCATAGACAGCCTGGCGTTGATAAAACCCCAGATCAGACTGTGGATCGATAAAAATGCATGACAACCCATGGACTTGACCTGTCCAGACAGCACAGGGAACCAAGCCATGATCCCATGGCACATGAAGGTAAGTCTTGAGTTGCGTCAAATCATCAATTTGATCGTATAACAAACAATCATACTTGGGTAAAATAATATCGACGTGTTGTCCCATGTTCTGATGTTGCGCTGACAGTCCAGCGACTACATCCCCCAAACCTCCAACCTTTGCGATTGGCGTTAATTCTGCTGTTATGTGAACAATATGCATCTGCTTTTCAAACGTTGTATGGATATTATTGGAAGTGGCTGTCATTAGGTTTGTCGATCTCTATCATTATTTTTGTTCTTCTCTTTCACTGTGATTTGGCATATAAAGTATGTGTTTAAACGTCAGTGGTCAAGATTTCCATCGCGAATGATGCGCTGAAGAAGAAGCATAAAACGTTCCAAGCACTAGAAAGGAGCTGTATGAAAGCTTTTTCTCATCATCAGTTTTAAGATGAATGACGTGTTATCAATGACTCATTAAGACTGGTTTGAGAAGTATTTATCGACAATGCCACCCTTTTGGTTCTGATCGGGTGATTAATTATTCATTCTGTCAATGGAGAATGCAGTGAAAAGAATACAACTATGGTTTGGGTTAATATTGGGGTTATGGGTTTCAATGAGCGTTGCCCATGGACCAAGTCGTGTCAAAGTTGAGGAAAGCATTATCATTAATGCCAGTACCGATAAAGTCTGGGATTTAATTAAGGATTTCGATCAATTGCATACCTGGTTACCTGTCGTTGAAAGCGCTGACACTCAAGGTGGAAATGACAAAGGCGCTATCCGTGTTTTGACATTAAAAGGCGGTGGCACAATTACTGAAGAATTGAAATCTTATAAAGCCGCAAAAAAATCAATGAAGTACAGGATTACAGAAATGAGCACAGCGAATACTGTCCATCATGAATTATCAGGTGAAGACGTTGATGTACCCGTACTTCCGGTCAATAATTACTCAGCAACAATCACGGTTAAAGATAAAGATGGTCAAGCTGAGGTGACCTGGAAAGCTGCATTTTATCGAGCGTTTCTGAACAACGAGCCACCAGCCGAAATGAATGAAGAGGCAGGAAAAGCTGCTGTGACAGGTGTGTTTAAAGCGGGGTTGGAGAATCTTAAAACAATGACGGAAGGTCAGTAATCAATTTCTACATCATGGGCTTTTAAAATGTAACCTAATTGTGTGTGGCTGACTTTACTCATAACCCTTTGATTGCAGTGCAATGACTTAGGTGATTGATTGTCAGTGCGCCCCCAAAAGACATGACTAAACCATTCAGAGTATAATCTACCCCAATAAAGACTGATTAGGAGATCATAATGGCAAAAAACATACTGGAACAACTGAGAGAAATGACCGTAGTGGTTGCTGATACCGGCGACATCCAGGCAATTGAAACATTTAAACCCCAAGACGCAACCACCAATCCTTCACTGATTACTGCAGCCGCTCAAATGCCGCAGTATCAAAGCATTGTTGATGATACGTTAATCGCTGCCAGAGAAACCTTGGGCAAAGAGGCATCTGAGGCGCAGGTTGTTACCCTGGCGTTTGATCGTCTTGCCGTCTCTTTCGGGATTAAGATTCTTGAGATCATCCCAGGACGTGTCTCGACTGAGGTTGATGCCAGTCTGTCTTTCGATACTGAAGCGACAATTGCAAAGGGTCGTGAACTGATCGCCCAATATGAAGCAGCGGGTGTTAATCGG
>JAHZJL010000224.1 GCA_022600935.1 Gammaproteobacteria bacterium | reverse complement strand
GATAATAGCGCTTATCGCATGCAGTGGTTTTATCGTCTGGTGGTTCAGGGTTTATCTGACATCCGAACCCGTTGCATCAGTTGATTTGCCCTCGTTGATTGCGCTTGCCGGACAATTGAAAACTCAACTATTGCATGGCCATGTGTCGTTTTATGATGCAACGACATTCACGGGCATGCCAGCCTTTCAGTTTTATGGTTTTTTTCCGTCACTGCTGGTTGTGTTATTGAGTTTTCCATGTGCACTCCTTTCAGCTGACTCGATTACCCTCAGTACACATCTGCTGCTGATTGCAGGCGCGGCAGCCCTGCCGTTTTCGCTGTATTTTTCCGCGCTTCCTCTGGCGAACGAGATTGCCAATGCTCAAGGGTTTTTATCCAGGACCCAACGCTGGGTTCTTGCCATCATGTGCGCAACCTGGTCGTTCTGGTTTCTCAACCATGATCAACACTGGTATGGAATCGGAGCAGCCTCGCCGATGAACATCGGCTTGTTTTCCCAGCTGTTCGGCTGGCATTTTTTTTTAATTCATTCAGGATTTTTACTGAGATTTATTCAGCACGGCGGGAACCGACTGATCGCATTCATGGCTGTTGCTTATGCGCTTATTTTGGTCAGTCACACCATGACCTTTGTGTTCAGCACCTTTATTGTTCTTTTAAGCTGGGTTTGGTTTCATGACAAGCGATCCGGGCTATTAAAAGCGCATATACTGGGTATCGGGTTAACAGCTTTCTGGTTTTTCCCGTTCATCGCCTTTATGGGAGAATACACCAGCTACAGTATTATCAGGCCGAAAGGGGATTTTCTGGAACTGTTTTTCCGCTATCCTGTTTACGGTCTGTTACGATCATTTAAAACCTGGTTCAGTGGCGAATTCAAATTACTCAATCCGATTAATATCATTAATGTCGGGCTGGTTTTGACCTTGTTCTGTCATCGTCAAATTTCCAAATCAGGATTGACCTGGACATTGTTTGTTTTTTTAATTCTGGCTCTTGTCGTGTTTTCAAGCGGTTTTATCGCAACATCTTTTCCGGTCGGTCTGCATTATTACCGTTTTCTGGCGTATTGCTTTCTCCTGCTGGTCTTAATCGTTTGCGTTATTCCACTGGTGTTTATCAAGGAACAATCCAGTCTGTTATCAACCTTGTTCACGTTAATCGTCGTGGCCTGTTTTGTAATCACGGCAGCGCTGCCGCATCATAAGCGTGAACTCATTGAAAAAAACAGTTCAAGCCGACATGTCGCTGTGCAACATCGAATCTTTGATTATTTCAAGTCAATCCATGAAAAAGGACGGGTTTACGTGGAACACATCAAGGAGCATAACCAGTTTGCACCACTGTCAAGGCACTATCTTTCAGCATTTTTGCATGATCAAAGCGGTTTTGAAGGAATTGTCGGATCGCATTTGCAGGAATCCGTCAGTTATCGAATGATAGTGGCCAGCGCCAACATGCTGGGCGCCAAAACCTATCATTCAGCATTCCTGTTTATCCAGCATGCAACCTTGAGTGATCAGGATAATATTGACCGTTTAAAAGCATTCGGTATCACCCATCTGATTGCAGGCCGAAACCAGTTTTTTCAAAAGATCAAACGATTTGCTGTTACAGAGCCGGTCACAATTGGTCCGTACAGGATTGTGGAAATACAGAAACCACCGACTCAACTGATTGCTGCAGTGGACAAACCAGTCATCGGGTTTGTTGATCTGCAGGGCAATATCCCGTTTCATTTGCTTGAATTTTATTTTTACGCGCGTACGCAATTAAGCAATCAGTATGAGTTGGTCAGAATTGAAGATCCATCATCCATTCCCCTACAAATCAACACCTTGCTTGTGAATGTTGCCAGGAATCAAGGCACTGAAAAATTGCGGTCACAGCAAATCGAAATACACTATTCTCCTCGTTATCTGCTCGATCACTACAAACCGCATTACCCGCACAATGTCGAAGTCGATGCTTATCATGAGTTGGAAAACTATCTTGATAACACTGTCAACCTGCCTGAACAGGTTGCATTGATTCGAGGGAAGGCCAGGTATTCAGTCAAAACGAACAACATGATTCCGGTTTTTAACTGGAGTGAGGACAAGCAAACAATCTCTCTTCAACAACTCATGCCAGGCCAGCTGTACCGCATCAATTACAGTCACTTTCCTTATTGGCACAGCTCGGACGGGACTGTATTAAGAGGTGCTGGTGAGCGAATCTTTTTTGTGGCCGATAAGGACAAGGCGACTATTGATTATTCCAGGTGGCACTTTAAATCGACGTATCTTGGTTATCTGGCAACAATTCTTTCAATTATCTATCTTGTGTTTTTGTTCACCAGGCAGCGCGACAAATAATCAGTATCCGAATATCAGGCTGATTGATAATAAAGCACTCGACTTAATGCTGGAATGACAATCAGTTGTTCATCGCGGATTCTTTGAGTCCGTTAATCCCTCGATTATTTCCCTAAAACAATCCTGTTTGCTTTCAGGATGTCATCATCATGTCATTTTATTATGTGTGTATTTGAACCAATCCAGCCTTTTGCCGGATATATGCTGGTGAGAGCGTTCTTTTCGACACAATAATTTTAAAGCAGTGGTTTCCTGGAAAAAAACAACACAATATCTAACAGGATTTGTATCTTAATGAAAAAAATAGTCGTTTATTCCCATGATACCTTTGGACTGGGAAATATCAGGCGGATGCTGTTAATTACCCAGCATTTACTTGAGGAGCACAGTGATTTATCAATACTAATGATCACTGGATCTCCTGTTATTCATCAATTTTCATTACCCAGGAATCGGTTCGACTACATTAAATTGCCTTGCCTGTCGCGTGATATCGAAGGGCAATATGATGTTAAAAAGCTGGATATTGAATTTAATCAAATTCTGTCCCTGCGAGCACAGACTATCAAGGTTGCCATTCAAAAATTTAATCCTGATTTGGTCCTGGTTGACAAAAAACCCTGCGGAGTGGCCAGGGAACTCATGCCAGCCTTGCAGTTTTGCGAACAGCAAGATAAACAAACAAAATGGATTTTACTGTTAAGAGATATCCTTGACCATCCTTCCAAAACAATAAAAATATGGCGAAAACATGCATATAACGACGTGATTATGCGGTTTTATCAACATATCTTTGTTGTTGGATCAGAGACGGTATTTGATATTTGCCAGCAATATGAATTGCCGGAACAACTGCAGGATATTACAGAATATTGTGGTTACTTGCACAGGACTGTTCACGATCAATCCGGGAAAACCAATTCGAAACCCCGGTTACATCAGCAGCAAACCGTTCTGGTAACTCCAGGAGGAGGGGAGGATGGATTTAACCTGATTCAACATTATCTTGAAGGCTTGAGTCAGAATCCGCTGCCAGATGGCTACAGGAGTTTGATCGTTACCGGGCCGGAAATGTCGACTGATCATATCGACTGGATTATGAGGAATGCGGGTTCTCAGAAGAACGTGATGGTCGAAGTCTTCACATCCAGACTGCTGACCTATATCGAGCAGGCTGAACTTGTTGTCTCCATGGCTGGCTATAACACCTTGTGCGAAATTCTGTCGTTAAATAAAGCGGCGATTGTTGTTCCCAGGGTCAAACCGGTGCAAGAGCAACTGATTCGAGCCGAACAATTTGCCAAACATCATTTATTGCATTGTATTCATCCCGGGCAATTGAATGCGAGTCGTTTACTGGCGCGTGTCCACCATCAAATCAAGCAACCGAATCATCAGCGTTTGCCAGCTGATGTGATTGATTTCAATGGCCTGCCATATATCAGTAAGAGGATCAATACGCTCCTTGAGTTGACCAGCCGTAAAACTCAGTCAGATAGCAAACAAAAACACTATGATCATGAAAAAAAACCGGCCAGTTATCACATTCGTGGTGAAAACCTATCCAAAAATCAGCGAAACATTTATCTTGCAGGAAATTCTTGCCCTGCAACATAGAGGATACCCGTTACTTATTGCTTCACTGCAGAAACCGACAGACTCTCAGCAGCATCCTGAAGTCAGTGAGGTAACATCCCCGGTTATTTACCTGGACCGGGAGACTTGCAATGCCTGGAATATCATGATCTGTGTTGCTCATTGTCTGGTGAATGCTCCAATTCGGTTTTTTAAAACGCTGGTTTTTGTTTGTTCAGGACAACAAACCAGCATCACCTTTCTCCAGTCTGTTTGCCTGGCAATGCAAATCAGGCGCAACGGTATCCGGCATATCCATGCGCATTTTGCCAGTGAACCAGCGACTGTGGCAGTACTGGTTCAGCAGTTGACAGGAACCGGATTCAGTATCTCAGCCCATGCAAAAGATATCTACTTGTCAACACAGACAGCGTTAAAGAGAAAGATTGCCAGGGCACGGTTTGTTGTGAGTTGTACTCAATATAACTGTGACTATCTGGAACAAATAACCGAGGCATCCACCCCGATTGTTTGTGTCTATCATGGAATTAACATGAACCGTTTTACTGGTCGAACTAACCGAAACAAGACATTAGCTGACTCTCGAGCTCCACGTATTCTCAGTGTTGGCCGGTTAAGAGAAAAAAAAGGATTTGAAACTTTGCTGTCAGCATGCCAGCTATTGAGTCGCAATGGTTACCGGATGCAGTGTGACATTGTAGGCTATGGTCCGCTCCATGAACAACTTGAGTCCATGATTATCCGCCTGAATCTGAAGGATATCGTAACGCTAAAAGGACAACTTAATCACTCCGATCTGGTGACCTTATATGATGATACAGATATCTTTGCATTGCCTTGTCAAATTGGCGAGGATGGTGATCGTGATGGTATTCCCAACGTCTTGATGGAAGCCATGGCGTTTGAGATTCCTGTGATCAGCACTCGAATTTCAGGAATTCCAGAGTTAGTTGAAGACCATGTTTCAGGTTTGTTAATTGAACCAGACAATCCGCAACAACT
>JAHZJL010000023.1 GCA_022600935.1 Gammaproteobacteria bacterium | reverse complement strand
CTTCATCATCGCTAAGAAATTCAAGCTCTGCTTTTCGATCATCTTATCGTCATTCTGCCTCAATTTATAGGCAACGCCTGTTGACGTTCACCTATTCATGACAAACATACTTGTTTCTCATTTTTATGAAAATATGAGAGACAATACAACTTGAGCAAAATCTATTCATCACTAACGTCATTGTTAATCATTTATTAATAAATATTGACGACAAAACTGTTTGGCGATAGATTATCTTAATTTATTTATGTCAATATAGTTGTCACATGGAACTGAATCTGAGCAAAGCGGTTGACTACCATTATGGCAAGTTTCCACCGCAACATATTGAATATAATAAATTTATTAATCAGTTGCTGGCAGCGACGGATGCTCTTGCACGTTATGACCAGATGCTGAAAAGCATGCACAATAGCGAGATATTGTTGGCGCCGATGCGTAACCAGGAAGCTGTGATTTCATCCCGCATGGAAGGCACGATCAGCACCATGGATGAAATTCTTCTTTATCAGGCTGATCACGGTGAGAGTGATGCCACAACGGATAATGTTCGCTCAGAAGTGATTGAGACAATTCTGTATCAACGTGCTTTGCGTCACGCACAAGATGCGATGGAGTCGGGATATCCGTTGTCATTGTCTCTAGTGAAAGGTATTCATAAAGAGCTGTTGTCTTTTGGCCGGGGTGCATCAAAGTCACCGGGCGAACTGAAAAAAACACAGAATTATCTGGCCGACAAACACAGGCGCAATATTGTTTTTATTCCTGTTCGGCCAGAGCAGCTTCAAGACGGGTTGGATACCCTGTTTCGATATATTGATACGAAGACACATCCAGATTTGATTCGCACCGCTCTTACACATATTGAATTCGAAGCATTACATCCGTTTGAAGACGGCAATGGTCGTATTGGCCGTATGTTGATCACTTTGATGCTGTGGTCTAGCGGCGCTATATCAGCGCCGCATTTTTACATCAGTAGTTATTTCGAAGACAACAAAACACTGTATTTAGACACGATGCGCAATGTTTCTGAAAATGGTGCCTGGGATGACTGGTGTGCTTTTTTTCTAACCGCCGTTCATTCGCAAGCGGTGCGTAATCTTGAAATAGCTGAGTCAATCAGTGCGCTTTATGAAGCGATGAAGCTGGAATTTTCGGATCTGCTGGCATCGAAATGGAGTGTAAATGCGCTCGATTTTGTGTTTGCCAACCCGGTCTTTCGCAATAACCGTTTTACGGCCAACAGTGGCATTCCAGCCGCATCAGCCGCTCGTTTTACCCGGGTTCTGCTTGAAAAAAATCTGCTCAAAACTGTTGAAGTCGCAGCAGGCAGACGATCTGCAATGTATTCTTTTGAACCGCTGATGGAACTGGTACGGGTTTAAAGTGATTATCTGTTATCACTTCGGTTTTTAAACGCTTGACGCGAATCGATTAAACGTATAAGTTTTACTTTCTAGTTCTCACTTTCACTCAAATTTAAGGAGGTTGTTATGTTCCAGTGTGTCTTGTTTTTCAGCCTCGTATTCGTGAATCGCTGAGTATCAGTTCAGCTTATCTCGCATGTATTCAACGGCGTAATTTAATTGCGCTAATTGGTTCTAGCTAACCCGTTGTTTCAGTCCGATCTCGCGGATCGGGGCTTCCAGAATTCATCTCATTTTCTGTTTTTTTAATTGATCGAACTGGTCAAGGCATTGCTTTGCCTGTGGTTCGGTCTGTGGGAGTTTTTATGAAACAACAAACGAAACAGACGCCGGTTGTGGCCGGTCTTTGCGCTGAATGGCGGGAAGACGATGGTTTCGACCCGCGTTTGGAATCGAGTCATGAGGATAATCGTTGTGACGATAAGCATTTGCGGCAAGTCTGTAAACAAGCACAGCGGGTAATATCCAGGCTATTGCTGGAGGTATCAACGCCGATTTGTCTCAATACTGTCTTTGTCAGCTCTGTGGATAGCGAGCAACATGGCCAACAATTGTGTGTGACTGTGGCGCATGCCAGTCGTGCATTTGCCTGTGACAGTGCTGAGGTTGTGCAAGCCTTGCAGGAACTTCAAGGTGCGATTCGTTCTGAGTTGGCGCACAGTCTGCATCGACGCCGTACTCCGCAACTGCGTTTTTGCTATGGCGGCGTGCTTGAGCAGGGAGGTGTGTGATGCCGATTCAACAGGTGATCAGTAAAGGCAAAGTGCCGGTAAAGTTATACACCGATTCAGTTGAGCCGCAAGCACGCGAGCAATTGATTAATCTGGCACATTTACCTTGTGTGCACAAACACATTGCGGTGATGCCGGATGTCCACTACGGCAAAGGTGCGACTGTAGGTTCGGTGATTCCGACTCTGGATGCCATTATTCCTGCTGCTGTTGGTGTGGATATCGGTTGTGGTATGCATGCTGTGCAGTTGACTATCAAAGCCAATGATCTGCCGGATAATCTGCGCGGACTGCGTTTGCTGATTGAGTCTGTGGTGCCGGTGGGTTATGCGGTTCACAAACAGGACATGGTCAAACGTTCCACGATGACGGCTTTGAATCAGGGTTTGCAGCAGATTATCGACAAACATCGAAAGATTGCATCGTTGCAGAAAAAGCCGTATCAAACCTGGGTGAGACAACTGGGTACGTTGGGCAGCGGTAACCACTTTATCGAGTTGTGTCTGGATGAAGCGGATACGGTGTGGGTGATGCTGCATTCGGGCAGTCGCGGGATTGGTAATGCCATTGGCCGTTATTTTATTGAACTGGCCAAAAAGGATATGGGCAAACACGTGCGCAATCTGCCGGATCAGGATTTGGCGTATTTGCAGGAAGGCAGCACGCATTATGCAGATTATCTGCATGCGGTGAATTGGGCGCAAGATTACGCCGAAACCAATCGCCGTGAAATGATGCAGTTGATTTGTACTGCACTGCGCAAAAAACTGCCGAAGTTTGGTATGAGCAAACTGGCCATCCAATGCCATCACAACTATGTAAGTCGGGAGACTCATTTTGATCAGTCGCTGTGGATAACCCGCAAAGGCGCGATTCGAGCAGGTGAGGGTGAGCTGGGGATTATTCCTGGCAGTATGGGCGCTAAATCCTATATTGTGCGCGGCAAAGGCAATCCGCAATCGTATTGCTCGTCATCACATGGCGCAGGCCGGGTGATGAGTCGTAACAAGGCCAAACAGCGCTTTAACACGGATGACTTGTTGCGACAAACTGAGGGTATCGAATGTCGCAAAGACAAAGCCGTACTGGATGAAATCCCGTCAGCTTACAAGGATATCGATACAGTCATGCAACACCAGCACGATCTAGTCGAGATTGTGCATACCTTGCGGCAGGTTATTTGTATCAAGGGTTGAGCGCGGAGGTTGTCCTCTTCTTAAGCAATTTTTGACACTCTGGTCTGTTGCTTTTCTGGCGCTGGTATAGCCAGCGCCAGACCTTAATGGCTGCTAGTCGAATCAGTTTGTTGCAGTTGAGATGGCAAACAAAAAAACTTGATAGACTGATACACTTTGTAGCCTTTTCTCAGCATGAAACAATCTATTCGCCAGGTAGCGATTACCATTTTTTGCGTTTTCCACTTTCTGTCAGTTAGTTGGTGGGGAATTACGGTGACACGTAACTATTTACCCAAATACCCCAGTGCAGTCTTTGAAAAGCAGACCTGGGTATAGAGTTTTGTTATTCTTCTGAATAAAGACCTGCTGGCTGTGGTTACCCAAAAGTATGGCATAGCGGGCAATGCAGGGAACGGAGATTCTGTGAAGCCATGACACAAACAAAGCAAAAAATAGTGTAAATAGTAACGTGTCACTGTAATTCCCGACTGGGTGCTGGTTGACCTGGGTGATGTCATGGCCCACCTGATGTTGGAAAAAACCCGCGATTACTATCAGTTGGAAAAACTCTGGCAACCGGATTTCGAAGTAGATCGAATCGCTGCGGTTAACTGAGTTTTATTATTCACAGACTTGAATAGTGAATTCCTCGTAACCTTGATCTAAATCGTTTATGTAAGTCCTGTTGATCAGCCAGATCAGGTGTTGATCAACAATACTATTCTCATTGCCAATTAAATATTGGCCACATCTACACGTGTGCGTCTTTTATGGCGCAGCATTCAGCTGTTTTATCGACTCAAGTTAAAACTGTCTATACTTGCTTCATACCTTTATTACCGATTAACCACTGGCTATCAGGAATGCCGTAAGTTAATTGATTCCAATTGTTATCAATAGAATTGATTATGTTTTTTTATCTCTTTATCGCAGTGCTTTTCGTATTGCTGATGTTTGTTATTGTCAAAAAGCGTGTGCATTCACGGCGCGTCAATTACATCAGCAATTATCTTTTCCCGGATGGTGTATTTGACAAAGTAAAGGTCAAGTATCCAGATCTGAATGCGGCAGATTTAATACAGGTTGAATACGCCTTGAAACAATATTTTGAAGTGTGCAGGCGCGCCGGGAAAAAGATGGTGTCCATGCCGTCGCAG
>JAHZJL010000223.1 GCA_022600935.1 Gammaproteobacteria bacterium | reverse complement strand
GTCACCCATGTGGGGATTGCAGTGACTTTTGGCCTGGTAGTGATGGCTATGATTTACACTCTTGGCGATATTTCAGGTGCACATTTAAATCCGGCTGTAACGCTAGGATTTGTTGCAGCCAGACGATTTTCGATGAAACTGGCAATTCCATATATCGTTAGCCAATGTCTGGGAGCCATCCTGGCGAGTTTGTGCTTACTGGCTTTATTTCCTGAACATGAACTACTTGGTTCAACTCGACCCGCCGGATCAATCGAGCAAACATGTTTACTCGAGATTATTCTGACATTTATGCTGATGTTTGTAATTTTGGGAGTTTCGACCGGAGCCAAGGAAAAAGGCATTACCGCAGGCATTGCCATCGGTTCTGTGGTGATGTTTGAAGCCATGTTCGCCGGGCCAATCTCTGGTGCATCGATGAATCCGGCACGTTCACTGGGGCCAGCGATTGCATCCATGCAATTGACATCGCTGTGGATTTACATGATCGCTCCAGTTATCGGTGCGCTGCTGGCTGTTGTTGGCTGTCGCTGCGTGCGAGAACCCGACTGCTGTACCTCAACATGCTAGCCTGCATCGCCCTGACTGTTGAAATATACTGCCAAGCGCTATGAGAGAGACGCTTAGGTCCTGAGCCTGAAGATGTCTAACAGTGTTTTTAACCATAACCATTGATTAGCTTTGTGCAACACGACGCCAAAAATAAACGACTGATCACTGATCACACGAAAACTGTGACTGCTGCCGGCTTTAAACAGACACTGATCGCCAACTGATAACAGGTTGCCGCCATCATCAATCGCTTCGCCCTGCAATACCATCATTGCTTCATCTGCGGTATGTCTGTGCGCTGGAAACAAGGTTCCTGAGGATACTGCGACTATTCCACACGTTGCAGCAGAAACAGCCGGACCTCCATCGAATTTCAAAATAGTCACTCCCGGAAATGGTATTGACTGCCAGGCTGGATCGGTCTTGTTTTGTATTTTGGCGAGTAATTCATCAGACCGTGTATTGCTCAGATCAAATAATTTTGCGAATCGTCCTATGAAACCGGAAAATTGATTTTGATGTTCTGCTCCAGTGACGGACAACACCTTGTTGCGTAACTGCTGCGAAGCATCCACCGGTTGCTCGGCAACAGCGACAATCTGCAATGATTCCATGATTGATGCTAATTCAGATTGTAGATCTTTCGAACGCTCTACAGCTTGCTCAACTGTCTGCATATTGACAGGGTCAAGTATCCCGAGAGCGTATTCAATTAAAACTGTTTCATCGACTTGCATGTTTGCCAACCTGTGTTTTTTTTATTTCGCGTCTTAACGCTTGCACGCCTCTCAGCAATCCTGTTTTGACAGTTCCCAAAGGCATTTGACAATGACTGGCAATCTCCTGACAAGACAATCCTTTGAAATAACTGAATTCAAGCACTGTTTGTTGGACTGGAGAAAGCCTGCTCATTAATGATCTGGCCAGTTCATGATCGATCATGACACCTGCATCCACAGTTGATTTTGAAGCCACTTGCAGAAGCGCATCATCGACAGATGTCTCGATCACATATTTCTTCATTGTTTTCAATGATCGCAATCGATCCAAAGCACGACTTCTGATTTTAACCGCCAGCCAGCTTGGCACAGTACCGCGTTGCTTATCATAACTGCCTGCCTTGCTCCAGATTTCAACAAATACATCATGCAGCAAATCCTCTGCATCGTTGCGATTGTTCAAAATCCGCACAGCAACTGCCAGCATCCAGCGATGATGCCGATCATATAGTGCAGCTAAGGCCGATTTCTCGCCTTCCTGTATCGATGCAAGAATCTGATAATCAATATCAGAATCGACCACACACATTAATAAGACCCTTCCGTTTCATTTGTTTTGATGTCTTGTTATCACAGGAATACAGATGCTTGTCACGCATTCAGTGACTCTTGTATCGACTTGATTTCCTGCTGTTAATACTTATTACGCATGAGAGAGGAAACTGGATTCAATATTTTCTATAAAAATTGAATTTAGATTGCATGGCGATAATCGCTGACCATCTTGCTACTTGTGTGAGTTTGATAGTTGATCGTATTGCCATGAATTATAAGTTGAACAGTATTGACTGACTCAAAGCGTATCAACCCGCAGTTTCAATTATGCTAAACTCCTCTGATATGCTGAAAGTGGGGATGACAGGTGGTATCGGGAGCGGCAAAAGCACAGTTGCCCGGATATTTGAAACCCTGGGAACACCCGTTGTCGATACAGATGATCTTGCTCGCAGCCTCAGACAACCCGGCCAGCCTGGTTACAAGGCTATTATCAAATATTTTGGTCAAGACTGCCTGAATTCTGATGGATCGTTAAATCGGCACTGGCTTCGAGAACGCATCATGCATTCTGATTCCGATAAAACAGCTCTGGAAGCCATTCTGCATCCATTGATTTTTGATGCTCTGGAAATCTGGTATTCGCAACAATCCTGCACTTACGCAATAGCTGTTGTGCCGTTAATGCATGAAACCAGCAGCGCTGACCGGTTTGATCGCATTTTGGTCATCGATTGCCCAAAATCAGTGCAAATTCAGCGCATCGTAAAACGAGACCTCATCAACCAGCACGATGCTGAATTAATGGTTTCCCGACAAACCAGTCGTGAAAACCGGTTAAAACTGGCCGATGATGCTATTATTAATACATCCGAATCGACAACCGATCTTGAACAAGACGTTAAAAAACTGCACAATTTATACCTTTCACTGGCAACGATGCAGGGCTAACCCAATTTGAGCGACCTGATCCATTTCGAATTTCCACTGACCGAGCGCATCCGTCTGTTGATGCGATTAGAGCAGCTCTTTTTACAGATGGAATACTTCCGCAACGGAAACAGCTCATGGGATGCCCGTGCGCTGATTGACACTTTTCTGGAAATTTTAAATGTACTGACCCGTAATGATGTCAAATCCGAGTTGCTAAAAGAGCTGGATAAAAACTCGATCATGCTGGAAAAGCTATCAGAAAATCAACACGTCAACTCAAGTGCATTAAATCAGCTACTGGATCGCGTTAACCATGTTCGACGTGAATTGTCAGAAGTTAAGGGCAAAATTGGCGGGTCGATTATCAAACATGATTTTCTGCAAAGTATCGCATTGCGTTCCCCAATTCCAGGTGGGAAATTCGGTTTCGATTTGCCCTGGTTCCAGCGTTGGCTGGAGCAGACAAGTGAACAACGCCAGGATGATATTCAGACCTGGGTGGATTCACTATCTGAAATTCAACTGGGTATTGACCTGTTGATGAATATGTTGCGTGGCAGCACTGTTCCTGAAGAGGTCTTGGCAATGGGTGGATTTTTTCAGGCGACCCTGGACCAATCGCGGCCTTATCAGCTGATTCGGGCCAGCATTGACAATTCGTTACCCGTTTTCCCTGAGATCAGCGGTGGAAAGCACCGGTTTACCATCCGCTTTCTGAGCAAATCAGTTGAACGCCGCCCGGTTTTAATTGAAGAAGATATCGAATTTCGCCTGACTAAATGCCTGCTATGAAACCCGATTCCAAGGAAAAAACAGTCAACTGCCCAACGTGCAATAAACTATTGGAATGGTCATCTAGTGAGCCTTACCGGCCATTTTGCAGTCAGCGCTGCAAACTCATAGACCTGGGTGATTGGGCATCTGAAGGGCATCGCATTGCTGGCGAGCCAGACATCGATTTGCTCGATGAATCTGATTACACCAATTCGGATATTTGAAAACAGCCAATACCTGCCAACCCTTGCGCTCCATGTTGACATGTCGATTGCATATCAACATGATCAAGCCCTCCCAAAGCATAGACAGGCAAATTGCAGTTCTGCACAAGACTTGAAAACACTTGCCATCCCAGCGGTTTTGCTTGCGGATGGGAGCGAGTATGATTGACTGGAGACAAGACTGCATAATCAGCGTCCAGCATTTGCGCTTGCTCCAACTCTTGAGCATTATGACAGGATACTCCAAGTACCTTGTTCGGTGGTAATCGACGTTTACCCAAACTAGCAGCTTGTGATGCCGATAAATGCAATCCATCAGCCCCTGATTCCTGTACATGTTCGACACCGCTGTTCAATAGCAGTCGCGAACCACAACTTCGGCTGACAGTTAACAGCGTATCTGCCAATGCCTGATATTGACCCAGCCCCAGGGTTTTGGCTCGCAACCAGAACATGCATTGATGGTTTTCCTGATTATGTTTTATTTGTTTGGACAGTAATTCAGGGGACAAATGATCTGCATCGAGAATAACCAGATAACGGGGCAGTTGAATTGCCTTGATAATCGGCATATCTGCAGGTGGCAATTGATAATCGTTCAATCGATCTGGCCTGACCCATTGCAAGGCTTGATTTTCTCGTCCGAATGGTTGGTTCCGGTATTGCCGGATCATCCAGACATCCAGTAAAACATGGCGTTCCGGATATTGATGTTGAACCTGAATCAAGGGCTCGGCTTTCATGATTGAAATGCCAATTTCTTCATTCAGTTCACGCTGCAATGCCTGCAAAGCAGATTCTCCAAGCTCATATTTTCCGCCGGGAAACTCCCACATCCCGCCCAGGTGAGCATCCTGATGACGCCTGGAAATCAACACTTCATCATGTTGGTTAAACAAAACACCAACGACAACTTTAAGCATATATAGACTCGTCAACCCAATGCAGTTGAGCGACATTACAATGTCGCCGCCCTGCAAAACTGATGTGTTGACCTGTTGAGTTAGATTTCAACAACACTCGTTATCGACATTGTGTTTAATCAATTTGCGAGAGATTGCACTCGCCAAGATAAAATTCAAATGTCCTGCGAAATGGAATGACGGCGATGGATAAATGATATTTTTCCTGAAATTGCTGAATATTATTGGCAATCTCGTTTTGAAATGCTTTGGCAAGCCTGATAAATACTTTCTCCTGGGCATCATCAAGATCAAGCGCAAACGGGTCAATGGTAAATTCAATTGCCTGTACTGCATGATTGAGGGCATCCAGAGATAAATCCTGAATTTCCTGCTCAAAAACCGAAAACACGGCATCACCTTTTTGTTTCCTGATCTGGGTGACTTGATCGGGGTCGGAATACACCAGAAATACGCCCTTAACGCCTTCTTTCTGGTTCTTGCATGCACCGCCTTCCATCATTCGCACCAGCCTTAGATGCGTATCTGCCACTTCAAGGGTGGCTGGAGGAATAGGGTCGTTGCTGTAATCGATAGAAGGCCGATCTTGTGAACTCGAAGTTTTCGGCTCCAGAACCACTGAATCGTCAGATTCAGGTAGCTTTTTGGCGCAACCGGTTAAACCTAGAACGACAATGAATACACTCAGAACAGGCAGAATTTTAACAGTGGACATGGCTTTTCCCCGGTCTTTGAGTTTGCTGTTTGTAATGGTTATACCACTAAGATGCGTCAGCCACCAGAATCAAGGAATGTTTTGGCGTGACTATTACAAAATGTTTTAGATTGAGCGAATGGATTGACTGCTTTTTGTTGATGAATGACCGAATTAACGCATCAAGTCCGATAGTCTGCGTTGATCTTGACATAATCGTATGACAAATCACAGCTTAAAATGGTTGCCTGGGCTTTACCGCGTTGCAGTGCCACCCGTATTGTTATTTCGGAACAACTCATAACACGCTGACCATCCTCTTCTCGATAATTCGGATATGGATTGCCATCTTGCAGAATATTGACCTCGTTTAACCAGATGGATACTCGAGCGACATCAAGATTTTCAACAGGAGAGCGACCGATAGCTGCGAGAATTCGACCCCAATTCGGATCAGATGCAAAAAACGCAGTTTTTACCAGCTGAGACCCTGCAATGGTTTTACCAATAACTTTGGCTTCCTCTGTACTCAACGCTGATTCAACCTGAATCCTGATGAATTTGGTCGCGCCCTCTCCATCGCGCACAATCTGCTCGGCAAGTGATGCGCAAACTCCAAAAACTGCATCTTTTAATTGTTGATATTCAGCGCTGCCTGCTTCAATCTCTGTATTTCCAGCTTGTCCGGTAGCCATCAAAACACATGCATCATTGGTGGATGTATCCCCATCCACGCTAATCACATTGAATGTGTCACCGACTACTTCATCCAGACAGTTTTGCAAAACAGCTTGTGGCACTGAGGCATCAGTTGCCACAAAAGCCAGCATGGTTGCCATATCGGGATGTATCATTCCCGAGCCTTTGGCGATTCCGGTGATCTGGCAGGTTTGGCCCGCAATCTGAAAATTGCACGAAGCTATTTTAACCCGGGTATCAGTGGTCATGATGGCTTGAGCAGCCGCTAACCAGCCATCAGGTGATAAGTGATCGATAGCGACAGGAATGGCTGTCCTGATTAAGTCAAGCGGGAGTTGTTGTCCGATTACTCCAGTGGAAAAAGGGAGGATTTGTTGACTCTCGCATCCGGTTTGTTTCGCAACATATTCGCAAATATGCTCGGTATTGTTCAGACCTTGCTGGCCAGTACCCGCATTGGCATTCCCAGCGTTGATAACGAGAAATCGGGCAGGGTGTGCACTGTTCCTTCTGGCAATCGTGACAGGAGCGGCCTGGAAAGCGTTTCGAGTCAGCACCAAAGCAGTCGATGACTGAAGTGTTAATTCGATAATCAGAACATCATCGCGTTGTTTGTTATACAGGCCGGCACTGGCGGTTCCCAAGCGGATGCCTTTAACTGGCCCGGGTTCAGCAGATATGGTCACAGGTGTAATAGAGTTAAATGGTGTAACTTGAGGATTCCTATTTCTGAATACTGTATCAAAAACTACGCATCAATTTCACTGATGATCAATACAGAAATCAGGATAATTTACCATGACATTGCTTGTATTTCTTACCGGAGCCACAAGGGCAGGGACTGTTTCGGCCAATTTTCTGGGATTCCCTGACAAACGGGCGTTGTTCCTCATTCAGGGCAGGAGCGGCTTGTTCCCCATCCATGTCCGGATTATCCAGCGCAGATCCCGCCTCAGCATGCTGGAACTCAAGAGCCGCCTCGTCAGTCCGGTTTTCCTGTTCCATTGCGACGACTTCTTCATCGGCTTTAACCTGCACTTTTGAGACAATGCTGATGACTTCCTGTTTGATGTTATCCAGCATTGACTGGAACATGGCAAAGGCTTCGCGCTTGTATTCCTGCTTGGGGTCTTTTTGGGCATAACCACGTAAATTAATACCCTGACGCAAGTGATCCATCGCTGCCAGATGCTCCTTCCAGGCGTTATCGAGAACCTGCATCATTGCAACTTTTTCAAAATGGCGGATCACGTCAGGACCGGCTTGCTGTTCCTTGTCGGCATAGCTATCTTCGGCTTGCTTCAAAATCTGTTTGTACAAGCCATTGTCATCCAGTGAATCATCCTGATCCAGCATCGTTTGAGCTGATACCGTCAATCCCAGATTGGATTCCAGTTCTTCTTCAAGCCCTTTGATATCCCATTGCTCTTCCATACTTTGCGGCGGAATATGGCTTTCGAAAATATCCTTGACGACATCATAGTGAATCGCTTTGATGGTTTCGCTGATATCTTCGGATGCCATCAATTCATCACGTTGCTCATATACAACTCGGCGCTGGTCGTTAGCGACATTGTCATATTCCAGCAATTGTTTACGGATGTCGAAATTGCGTCCTTCAACTTTGCGCTGGGCATTTTCGATGGCACGAGTTACCCAGGGGTGCTCGATAGCTTCACCAGGCTCCATGCCCAGTTTCTGCATCATCACAGCGACGCGCTCGGATGCAAAAATCCGCATCAAATCGTCTTCCAGAGACAGATAAAACCGTGATGAGCCTGGATCACCCTGGCGACCGGACCGGCCACGCAACTGGTTGTCAATACGTCTTGACTCATGCCGTTCGGAACCAATAACATGCAGCCCACCCAGCTCCACAACCTTGTTATGTTGCTGCTGCCATTGTTCACGTAGTTTTTCAGTCTGTGCTTCTGATGCATTGTCTCCCAGCGCAGCAATCATTTTTTCCAGATTGCCACCCAGAACAATATCGGTACCCCGGCCCGCCATGCTGGTGGAAATAGTTACTGCGCCTGGCACACCAGCTTGCTCGATGATATGCGCTTCACGCTCATGCTGTTTGGCGTTGAGGATTTCATGTTTGATTTTGTTCTGTTTGAGCAATGCAGAGAGATACTCGGAATCTTCAATTGATGCAGTTCCGACCAGAACTGGTTGACCTCGCTTGATGCAGTCTTTGATGTCATCAACAACAGCCTGGTATTTGTCATGCTTATTGATGTAGATCAGATCTCCATGATCCTCTCGAACCATTGGTTTATGCGTCGGTATAACAATCACTTCAAGCCCGTAAATCTGTTGCAATTCAAAGGCTTCTGTATCTGCAGTACCGGTCATGCCGGATAATTTGTTGTAAATTCGGAAATAATTCTGAAAAGTAATGGATGCAAGCGTTTGATTGTCTTTCTGGATCGGCACCCCTTCCTTGGCTTCAATCGCCTGGTGCAAGCCCTCCGACCATCGCCGCCCGGCCATGACCCGACCGGTGAATTCATCGACAATCATGATTTCGTTATTACGAACGATGTATTCAATATCTTTCTTGAACACCATGTGTGCTCGCAAAGCAGCCTTGACATAGTGCATCAGGGAAATGTTTTGCGGTGAATACAGACTCTCGCCTTCAGCCAGTAAATCATGTTCAACCAGCAAGGTTTCCAGATTAATATGTCCTTCATCAGTCAGATAGGCTTGCTTGGCTTCCTCATCCAGGGTGAAATCACCCGGACCGTTTTCTTCTTCCTGCTTTTTCAGCAGTGGTACGAGTTTGTTGAGATGCACATACAAGTCGGTCTGATCATCTGTAGGACCGGAAATAATCAGCGGTGTCCGGGCTTCGTCAATTAAAATTGAATCGACTTCATCAACAATTGCGTAGTGCAGCTTACGCTGGACTTTCTGATCCAGGCTGAACGCCATGTTGTCGCGCAGATAGTCGAAACCGAACTCATTATTGGTGCCGTAAGTGATATCTGCGGCATACGATTCGCGGCGTTGTTCGTTATTGAGTTCACCAATGATGACTCCGGTTGTCATCCCCAGAAAGCCGTATAATTGTCCCATCCATTCAGCGTCACGCTGGGCCAGGTAATCATTGACAGTGACAACATGTACGCCGTTTCCGGCAAGGGCATTCAAATAGGCTGGTAAGGTCGCGACAAGGGTTTTACCCTCACCGGTACGCATCTCGGCAATCTTGCCATCGTGCAATGACATGCCACCAATCAATTGAACATCGAAATGACGCATTCCAAGAGTACGCCTGGATGCTTCCCTGACAACGGCAAACACTTCAGGCAACAATTGATCTAGTGTTTCGTTTGCACGAAGACGTGACTTGAATTGATCAGTTTTGGCTTTTAATTCGTCATCGGACAGTTTTTCAAGTTCTGGTTCCAGCGCATTGATGGCTTTGACAATTTTTTGCTTTTTCTTGATATATCGATCATTGCGGCTGCCTATGATCGCTTTCCCCAACTTACCCAGCATTTATCTTTTCCATTTAGAAGTCATTAACAATGAAACGTATCTGTTACACTATGGAGCAATACTTTAAGATCACGCTGCAAGTGACCTGTTTGCTTGTAACAGAAGCAGAGGTTTTCAATCATGCAAAAGCCTTCACCCTGCCAGCCTTATTGAAAACATCTATCAACATTGACCAACAGCACAATTAAAAACTAAAACAGTATATTGTAACCAATATATGAATGGTTTGTTCAACTATCACGCATCGTGATCACTATGGTCTGGTATATGTAGTGATTGTTTGAAGTGAATTCAACCAGTATTGGCTGTGTTTACTGAAATACAAGCTGAATGATTTAAAAGTACTGATTAAAATCATTACTGCACTATGAAAAAAACTGCACCTTCTGTCAATCAGGTTATGATCTCTGGGCACCCTGTTTTATCAAAGATGAAGCAGACGTTGGTCAAACATCAGCAAATTATGACTATAGTCAGGTCTGTAATACCGGAAAATCTTGTCAGTCAATGCCTGGGATGCAGTGTCAATTACAATCAATTAACAATTTACAGCCATTCAGCGGTCTGGATATCACAGCTCCGGTTTTACCAATCGGAAATACTTAACGCAGTCAATGACAGCCAATCCGGATATCAGTTCAGCACAGTAAAATTCAGGGTAATGGTGACTCAGACAGGTGCTTCGCAAGCAACTCATTCCTCGCACACTATTGTGCCGTCTCATAACACAATTGATATGATTGAAGACAGTGCAAAACACGTAACAGACCAACAGCTTGGAGCAAAACTCAAGCATCTGGCTCAAACCTTGCGATCCAGAAGAGCGTGAATACTAAGCATTAAATTCTGGTAATAGTCGCAGCTCAATTAAGCTGTTAAGAGTTGCCTGATATGTTGAAACATCGAATGTCTGAAAATCTACCTGAACACGGAATATCAGCCCGCTGCTACTGCCGCTTCGTGGTAGATCATATGAGGGCTTAATGCACCTTCTGAGGTGACAATTTCCCAGGCCTCGGGCATGCTGATCAATTTCATCAGTAATTGATTATTCAGGCTGTGGCCGGATTTATAGGCTTTGAATTCCCCGATCAGGCTGTGTCCGAGCAGATACAAGTCTCCGATAGCATCGAGAATCTTGTGTTTGACAAATTCATCCACATAACGTAGTCCGTCTTCATTCAATACGCGCTGTGTGTCAACCACGATAGCATTATCGAAGCTGCCTCCCAGCGCCAGATTATGCTGCTTGAGTTGTTCCAGCTCATGAATGAATCCAAATGTGCGAGCGCGGCTGATTTCCTTGATAAATGTCATTGCAGACACATCAATGCTGGCGGTGCTGGCTTCGTCATCAAAAGCCGGATGATCGAAATCAATGGTAAATGTCACTCTGAATCCATCAAACGGCTCCAGGCAAGCCCATTTATCACCGTCTCTGACCATGATTCTGCGTTTGATGCGCAGATAAGTCTTGACCGCGTTTTGTTGTTGTATACCTGCAGACTGCAATAAAAACACAAAGGGACCAGCGCTGCCATCCATAATCGGGATTTCAGCTGTGTTGATATCAACAATAGCATTATCGATACCAAGTCCTGAAAAAGCTGCCAGCAAGTGTTCAACAGTTGAAACACGTGCATCGCCATTCATCAGGGTTGTCGATAATGTTGTATCGCCGACATTTTCCGGTTTGGCAGGGATTTCGACAATAGTGTCCAAATCGACCCGCCTGAATTTAATCCCTGTATCAGGTGGTGCAGGTCTGAACGTCATTTCCACATTTTCGCCGGTATGTAAACCAACGCCAGTAGCCCGAATTGAATTCTTCAAGGTTTTCTGTCTAACCATCTACTCCGCTAGTCCTTATAATACTGGTTAATCTGTGAGGCAAACACTCAACAGTCAAATCAAACACGAATCCTACTGGCGATAAACCTTCACTGTCGGCAAACAAAATAAAATTCATATGTAACAGACACTACTGCAATAATACAGTTGATATCCTGGCCGGTTTATCGATGTCTTTCAGTCAGATTGTGATCAGGACTCCAAATTCCAATTTAGAGCCCTGATACACGTATTATAGGCCATCAATCCGCTTGTTGTCTTAAAAAGGCTGGAATATCCAGCATTTCCAGATCAAGTTCCTTGGGCATTTCTTTGGCGCGTTTGTTAATTTGTTCTGGCTTGTTACGCAGGACAGTCGGGCGCTCCAGAGCTCCATAATCAACTTCTCCATCATTTTTACGATGGATAACCTGTAAATTAGGTTCACCTGCTGCCGCTGCATCTTTTTCCAGACCTGTAGCAACGACTGTGACTCGTACTTCACCGTTAAGTTCCGGATTGATTGCAGTACCGATAATCACGGTTGCATCGTCAGAAGCAAAACCGCGCACCATGTCTCCAACGTCATTGAATTCACCAATGCTCAAATCACCGGAACTGGTGACGTTAACCAATACACCGATTGCACCTTTAACATCGACATCATCAAGCAATGGACTTCCAATCGCTTTTTCAGCAGCCTCACGAGCACGATGATCGCCAGATGCATTGCCTGTTCCCATCATTGCGCGTCCCATTTCAGCCATGACAGCTTTGACATCGGCAAAGTCAACATTGATCAAACCCGGGTTTGTGATTAAATCAGCGATACCTTGAACTGAGCCCAGCAGGACATCATTAGCGGCATTGAATGCTTTGATCAGCGATACATCACGGCCCAATACCGGCAACAGCTTCTCATTGGGAATCGTGATCACCGAATCTGCAAATTCACTCAGTTTCTTGATGCCATCATCTCCGATTTTCTGGCGTTTCTTGCCTTCAAAGGAAAACGGTCTGGTAACAATGGCGACTGTGAGAATTCCCATTTCCTTGGCAATTTCGGCAATTACGGGTGTAGCGCCTGTTCCGGTTCCGCCACCCATGCCACAGGTTAAAAATACCATATCAGTGCCTTCAAGAATTTCCTCGATATGGCTTCTGTCTTCAAGTGCTGCATCGCGTCCGACTTCCGGATCAGCTCCGGCACCCAGACCTTTGGTCAATTCACCGCCTAGTTGCAATACTGTTTTAGCGTTAGTGCTTTTCAATGCCTGGGCATCGGTATTCACACAAATAAAATCAACATCAACCATACCTTTATCAATCATATGGTTAATTGCGTTACCACCACCTCCACCGACACCAATAACCTTGATGACAGCATGATTTGATGCATATGGGTCGACAACTTCAAATTGCATTACTCAATCCTCCAAAACTCAATTCATTCAATATTTGATTAACGGTTACTGTAAAACCTGCTCAAGTCCATGATTCAATACATTCTGATCAATTTCTGAATCTTTATTGCGTAAATGAACCGCAGACGCTGACTCTTTATCCCTGATACTAAAAATTCCCCTGAAACCAACTCTTCATTTTTGCCCAGATACTCTCTTTTGAACTGTCCACATGACTGACAGATATATTTCCGCCTCCTTGCTCCCTGTTTTTATCCCCATAAATCACCATTCCGACTCCGGTTGAGTACACAGGGTTGCGAACCACATCGACCAACCCTGTTACAAATTGCGGAATCCCCAATCGCACCGGCATATGAAAAATTTCTTCCGCCAACTCAACCAATCCCGGTACTTTTGAACTGCCTCCGGTAAACACAACACCAGCAGCAATCAAGTCTTCAAATCCGGTACGTCGTAGCTCAGCCTGTACCAGATGGATCAATTCCTCATAACGCGGCTCGACAATTTCCGCCAGAGCCTGTCGTGATATTTGTCTTGGTGCACGTTCTCCAATACTCGGCACTTCCAGTGTCTCTTCCAGTTTGGCAAGTTGGGTCAGCGCACACGCATATTTGATCTTGATCTCCTCAGCATTCTGCCCTGGAGTCCGTAATGCCACTGCAATATCGTTGGTGACCTGATCACCGGCAATAGGAATCACTGCAGTATGTCGTATAGCGCCATGTGTGAAGACCGCAATATCCGTGGTTCCACCACCAATGTCGACCAGGCAGACACCTAATTCCTTTTCATCATCAGTCAACACCGACATCGAAGATGCCAATTGTTCAAGAACAATATCTTCCACTTTCAATCCACAGCGTTCGATACACTTGACAATGTTCTGGGCCGCACTGACTCCTCCAGTCACAATATGCACTTTGGCCTCCAGGCGAATCCCTGACATCCCGACTGGCTCTTTGATTCCTTCCTGGCCGTCAATCACAAATTCCTGCGGTAACACATGCAAAATTTTCTGATCTGCCGGCACTGCAACTGCCCGGGCTGAATCGATAACTCTGTCGACATCGCTCTGGCTCACTTCCTTGTTGCTTATTGCAACGATGCCATGTGAATTGAGGCTCTGAATGTGACTGCCCGCAATACCGACATACACTGATTTGATATCACATCCTGCCATCAGCTCTGCTTCCTGAACTGAGCGCTGAATGGAATTGACAGTCGTCTCCAGGTTAACCACAACCCCTTTCTTGAGACCTCGAGACGGGCTTTGACCCAATCCTACGATTTCGACATCGCCATCTAAATTCACTTCACCGACAATAGCCGCGACTTTGGATGTTCCGATATCCAGTCCAACGATTATATTTTTTTCGGTTTTCTTAGCCATCTCTCCCTCATATTAGTCATCACCCCCGCTGTAAAACAACAAACCTGCATGATCTACTTCCAATTCGAACTCACCTTTACTGCATGTATCTTTGGCCAGCCAGCACCTAGAGCTTTGTCAGTGTTTGTAACTGACGGCCAGGCCTTTTTCGTACCTCAAATCCACCGACTGTATTTTTCGCGAACCATGGGAATCAATCAACGCCAAGACCTTGATAAAACGTTTAAATGTTTGCAATGGTTTGTGTTGGCCGATATTAATGCGTATATCGTCACTTAATTCCAGTGCCCAGTCATTCTGGGCAGTAATAAGAAAGCGTTTGATTTCATAGCCATTGTCAACAAGCAAATGCTCCATATCACGGTATGCTTTAAAAAGCTCCGCTGTAAATGGCTGTTGTAAGTCCAAACGAGGTAATGTGGAAAATTTTTGAGTGGATTCTGGAGTAAACACGATGCCGTCAACATCAATCATTTTATCATTTCCGAATCTCAGATAAGGTCTTTTTTCGCTCACCTGTATACGAATAGCATCTGGCCAGATACGTTCCAACTCAACATTTTTAACCCAGGGTATGGATTCAATATCAGTTTTCAGCTGCATTAAATCAATGCTTAAAAGCCCTGCGTTTTGATAATGCTCATCAATCATTGACTGCAGTTTTTCCGCGCTTGTATATTGAAACGTTCCTTCCAGCAAAAACTGACGAACCGGAAGCGCAGATTGCGAATATCTTGAAACAAACAATGCTGATAAAACCACGATCAGGGCGACAGTCATCAAACCTCGGAGACCTCGTCCTTCTGGCGCTTCAACTTGATTGTCTGCAGCACGATCTGAGACTCTGGCTACCATGACTGGATAACCTCGCTTTGTTGCTCCGAATGCACGCTGGTTTGCAGGATTCGCCTTACTAATGTATTGAATTCAATACCGGCTTGTCTTGCCGCCATTGGCACCAGGCTGTGATCCGTCATGCCGGGAACCGTATTGACTTCAATCAACCAGGGGTTCGCCTGCTCATCAATCAGTAAATCGACTCGACACCATCCGCTGACATCGACAAGTACACTGGCTTGCAAAGCCAGTGTCTGCAATTTTTCCTCTTCCTGCTCAGCCAATCCACAAGGACAGTGATAACGGGTCGAATCGGAAAAATATTTTGCCTGGTAGTCATAGAACAGGTTTGGAGTCTCCAGGCGTATCATCGGTAATGCCTGGTTATCCAATATCGCAACAGTATATTCCTCGCCTGTAATCCATTGTTCTGCCATCACCTGGTCATCGTACTTCAAGGCAAGTCGCCAGGCTTCTTGCAGCTGTTGTTCAGAGTCAACTTTACTCATGCCCAGACTCGATCCTTCTCTGACAGGCTTTACAATCACCGGGTAACCCAGCTGTGCAGTGACTTTGCGTATATCATCAGCAGTTTTCATGACGACACAATCCGGAGTCGGTAACTGGTTAGCCAGCCAGCATAATTTAGTCTTGTATTTATCCATGGTCAGCGCCGATCCAAGCACGCCGGTTCCTGTATACGGTTTGTTCATCGCCTCCAGAACTGCTTGCAGTATTCCATCTTCACCACCACGGCCGTGAACAATATTGAATACCCGGTCAAATTCACATTGCTGTAAGGTTTCAATCGGGTTGCTGTCAATGTCGACTCCGAAGGCATCGATACCCTGTTCAAGCAAGGCGGACAATACGGCTTGACCACTTTTCAGGGAAATATCCCGTTCTGCCGCGATGCCTCCCATAGTCACTGCAACGCGTCCGAAATCATGTACTGGCAACTGGGTATCAGCATCATTCATCTGTCAAACCTTCACCGACGATTCGAACTTCGCTCTCCAGATGAATTCCATGATCAGTTGCAACACGTTCACGGATCAGCTCTATCAGTAGTTCTATGTCACTGGCAGTAGCACCACCGGTATTTTCAATAAAATTGGCATGTTTTTCTGACACTCTCGCATTACCCAGGCGATAACCTTTCAATCCGGAGAGCTCGATCAACTGTGCGGCAAATCCACCTTCAGGATTTTTGAACACGGATCCGCAGGTCGGCACGCTGATCGGTTGACTGTTTCGCCTGCGCTCAAGCAAGTTCTCGATCATTGCCGGATCGACACTGTCTGTTTCAGACAAAATAAAGCGTGCAGCCACAATCCAGTGCTGTTCCGGTAACTCAACGTTACGGTAGCCGACTTTGATCGCAGAAGCAGGCAACCATTGCCGATTACCCTGACGGTCCATCACTTCAACAGAGTCAACCAATTCCCAGGTTTCACCGCCAAAAGCGCCAGCATTCATGGCTAATGCGCCACCAATCGAACCGGGTATTCCAACCATAAAACTGGCTCCGGATAATCCATTTTTCTGACAGAATCTGGCAACCTGAGGACAACCGGCACCTGCTTCCACATAAATCCGGTTGCTGGTTTCCAGAGTGATTTGATCCATCGTTCTGCGCAAATGAATGACAACACCACGAATGCCGCCGTCACGAATCAACAGATTGCTGCCTGCCCCCAGAAAAAAGACTGCTAGTTCAGGGTCTAGTTGCTTCAAAAATAAACTCAACTCTTCTTTGTCAGCAGGACGGAAATACTGGTCGGCCGGTCCTCCTATGCGCCATGAGGTATATTTAGCCAGCGCTTCATTAAAGCGAATTTTTTCAAATTGTGTCTTGTTCCGGGAAGAGTCGGACATTTGTTCGGCGAATGCTTCTGATTGTTTAACCATTAATGTATAACCCCCAAAACCGGAGGCTGTTTTTGACGGAGCTGTTCCGGAAGAGCAGCGGCAATCTGGCCGATGCTGCCTGCACCCATGGTCAATACAACATCATTATCTTCCAACAAAGGAGATAGAATTTCATGCAGTTGCTCCTGATCCGAGACAAACACAGGATCGACTTGTCCACGATTTCTTATAGCCCTGGCTAACGCTTTACTATCGGCACCTTGAATGGGCTGTTCTCCAGCGGAATAAATATCCAGCAACAGCAAGCGATCGACATCGGACAGACACTGTACAAAATCATCAAACAAATCCCGGGTACGGGTAAACCGGTGTGGCTGGAACACCAGAACCAGTCGTCGAGTTGGCCATGCGGCTTTGACAGCTTGCAGAGTTGCTGAGATCTCTCTTGGATGATGACCATAATCATCAACCAGTAACACATGACCTCGATTAACCGGAATCTTTTCACCGTTAATTTGCAAACGCCTGCCAATTCCGCGAAATTCAGCCAGTGCTTTTTTAATCTGTCTGCTGTCGACGCCCAGCTCAATGGCCACAACGATCGCAGCCAGAGCGTTCAATACATTGTGGTTACCCGGAAGATTCAGGCTGATTTCAATCTCTTCGCCCTGTGCTCTAACAACATCAAACTGAGTTTGCCAACCGTTCTGGCGCACATTGACAGCGCGAATATCAGCGTCTTCACTAAATCCATAGGTAATCGTCGGCTTGGAAATTTCCTGAAGAATACTTTTTGCACCAGGATCGTCAATGCAGACTATCGCTCTGCCATAAAACGGAACCTGATGAAGAAAATCCACAAACACTGATTTCAATCGTTGAAAGTCTCCACCATAGGTTTCCAGGTGATCTTCATCAATATTGGTCACAACTGCCATCATTGGCGACAGATACATGAATGATCCATCGCTTTCATCGGCTTCAACGACCAGGTAATCACTCTGGCCAAGTTGTGCATTAGTGCCTGAATGGTTTAAGCGCCCGCCGATAACATAAGTTGGCTCCAGTTCCGCAACAGTTAAAATGCTTGCAGTCAAACTGGTTGTTGTGGTCTTGCCATGGGTACCCGCAACAGCAATTCCAAATCGGAATCGCATTAATTCGGCGAGCATTTCGGCACGGGGAACTACCGGAATTTTACGTTGGATAGCCGCTTGTAGTTCTGGATTGGAATTGTCAATCGCGGTCGATTTCACCACGACATCGGCATCCTCCAGATTTTTGGGATGATGCCCGGAATAAATTCTTGCGCCAAGAGTCCGTAAACGACGGATTGCAGCATTCTCGGAGAGGTCTGAACCTGACACCCGGTATCCAAGGCTCAGCATGACTTCTGCAATTCCATTCATGCCGGAACCGCCAATACCGATAAAATGGATTTGCTGGATACGATCCATTCCCGGCCATTTAATTTTTGTATCGACAGCAATCATGCCTGCATTTCCTCTTTGCAGATATCAGCGACGTGTTTGGTGGCATCCGGTTTTGCCAGACTTTTTACCGCATTTCGCATCGTTGCCAAACGTGACGGATTTGCCAGTAAAGCTGAAAATTGTTGAGCCAGTGACTGTTCTGTCAAATCCTTGTCAGCAATCAAAATGGCACCTCCAGCATCGACCAGATAGTCCGCATTGCGGGTTTGGTGATCATCAATTGCGTGTGGATAAGGAATCAGAATTGACGGTAATCCAACAGCACATAGCTCACTAATGGTCATGGCGCCAGCTCTGCATATCACGATATCTGCCCATTGATATTGTTCAGCCATATTGTCGAAAAATGTGACAATCTGTGCATCGATATTATGTTGCTGATAACTGTTTTGAGTTTCATCCAGCCACTGTTCACCACATTGATGGATGATATCAATATCGGTTAATGCACACTCGGCAATCGCGCCTGGAATGACTTGATTAAGGGTTTTTGCACCCTGACTGCCGCCAACAATCAATAGATGTGTACGACCTTCAGAGGATTCAGTTGGTGACTTGTCAATACCTTTATCAATAAACGTTTTTCGTAAAGGATTCCCGGTAAATATCGCATGGTATTTGTCAGGAAATGCATCAGGAAATGCCTGCATGATTCGTCTTGCTATCAGTTTGAGCAACTGGTTGGCAGTACCCACAACACGGTTTTGTTCATGTATGACAACCGGAATGCGGAGTAAATAAGCCATAACTCCAGCGGGAACCGTTACAAAACCACCCATACCCAATAACAACCCTGGTTTTCTGTGACGCAGAATTCTGAATGCCTGAATGCAACTCAACAACAACCCTTGAATCGCTTTGAATTTACCCAGAACTCCCTTACCTCTGAAACCCGATGCAGAAATTTGATCCAAGGGAATTCCGGCTTCTGGAACAACACGATTTTCCATACCGTGTTGTGTTCCAAGCCAGGTGACATTGATGCCACTGGTTCGCAAATCATCGGCAACAGCCAGCGCCGGAAACACATGGCCTCCGGTTCCGCCCGATGCAATCATGATCGATGCAGTCACTGCATCACCTCTGATTCAAAATCCGGCGATTCCTGGTGTTGCTCGACTGTTTCATGAAACACTCTGAAGACCAGGCCAAGCGCAGCCAGCGTTACCATCATGCTGGTTCCGCCAAAACTCATCAGCGGTAATGTCAAGCCCTTGGGGGGAAGCATTCCCATGTTAACGCCCATGTTGATAAATGATTGAACTCCAATCCATAATCCGATTCCATAAGTCATTACAGCGGCAAATTCTTGCTGATTGCGTTGCGCGCTGATGGCAATTTTGAATATGCGCCTGATCAATAAGACGTACAAAATCATGATGACAAGCAGACCGACAAAACCCAGCTCTTCCCCAACCACCGAAAATAAAAAATCGGTATGTGCTTCAGGCAGGTAATACATTTTCTGGATACCGGAACCCAGTCCAACACCAAACCAGCCTCCATTGACATAAGACAGCAAGGCCTGAATAATCTGGTATCCTTTTCCTTCCGGGTCGGCAAACGGGTCTAGATACCCGATAATCCGGTCACGCCGGTAATCCGAAGTCATGATCAACAATGACCCCAGAGCCGTCAGACTTGCAAACCCGATTGCAAAAATTCCCAGGCGCATTCCGGAAAGAAAAAACATGCCGAACACAGCGGTCAACACAATTACTGTGGCCCCGAAATTATGCTGAGCCATTAACAATGCGCAACATATCATCAGCATTCCATAAGGGCTGATTAATGCCTTGGGAATCGCGCTCCAGCCATTAGCTCTGAAAAACCCCCAAATAGAACCCTGTATCCGGTCTGGATTCTTGGAAATAAACCCTGCCATGGACAGTATCACAAACAATTTAAAAAATTCCGAAGCTTGCAGTCTGAACCCGGAAATTGAGATCCAGCGCGTACCGCCTTTAACCTGGGCACCAATTCCCGGAACAAACACCAGAATTAGCAGAATAATGCCGAGCAGAAACAACCAGGGCGTATATTTGCGGCAAATGGACAATGGCAGACTGGCAGCGATGACCGCAAAGACAAGGCCCAGTGTGATATGAATAAATTGTGAGAGTGCAAATTTAAGATTAATTCCCATGCTTTTGGCATCGGTAAGGTGAATCGATGCCGAAGTTAACATCACGTAACCAATCACCAGCAGTGCAATTACCACAGTTGCCAGCTGAGGGTCGATATAGAAATGATTCTGTCCCAGTTTTAATGCAAGACGTTGTTCTGTCATTGGCTCACTCATGCAGATAACCTCTGAACAGCTTGCACAAATGCATCGCCTCTAGCCTGATAATTTTTGAACTGGTCAAGACTGGCGCAAGCAGGTGACAACAATACAGTATCGCCTGCATCAGCTACCCTGTCTGCAACCAGAACAGCTTGATCGATTGTATCGACACATTCAATATTAACCAGCCGGTTAAACGCAGTGCTAATTTTTTCTGCATCTTTTCCTAAAACTATCAAGTATTTAATATATTTTGACACCTGAGTGGCAAACTCTGAGAAATCAGCACCTTTGGCATCTCCACCGGCGATCAAAATCACCGGTTCAGACAGGCCTTGCAAAGCTGCCTGGCAGGCACCAATATTGGTCGCTTTTGAATCATTGAACCATTTGATATCGTCAGTTTGACTGACCAGCTGCATACGATGCGGCAATCCGCTAAACTGGCGTAATACCGGCAATACTGTCTTGATATCAAGCCTGACTGCATCAACAAGCGCCAGAGCAGCAAGGCTATTTGAGATGTTATGGCGGCCTTGCAAGGCAACTTCTGAACATGGTATCAACGGTTGATTGCCCATTAATATCCATTCCTGGCCTTCAATAAAACCCGTTCTGAAACTGCATCCAGTATCGTCACTCAAGCCATATCGGATACGGGTCTGAGTCTGATTCAACTGAGTTCCTGACTGAGCCAGTTCATCACAACCATTTTCCACAATAACTTGAGCGTGTTCATAAATACCCAGCTTGGCTGATGTGTATTCCTGGAGTGACTCATACCGATCCATATGGTCAGCACTGATATTTAATACTACTGAGGCAGCCGGACGCAGATGACTGATACATTCCAGTTGAAAGCTGGATAATTCAAGTACATAAAAATCCGGTTCAGGGTCAGACAGCAAATCCAGAGCAGGGGTGCCAATATTACCGCCAACAGCAACAGTGTGATTGGTTGCTTCAATCATTTTGCCAACCAGTGTTGTCACAGTCGATTTGCCATTGGAACCAGTTATTGCAATAACCGGCGCAGTTGCTTGCAGGGCAAATATATCGATATCACCCAGAATCACTGAACCTTGTTCTCTGGCATGTTGCAACTGGGGAGTTTTCAATGAAATTCCCGGACTCACCACAACATGGGTTGCGTCACAAACATGGTTAATCGCTTTCTTGCCTGTTGCAAATTCTAGAGCCGGACAACGCCGCTGTATCTCAATAATCTGTTGGAGATTATCAGGCTGCTCACGGGTATCGATAATGACTGGTGTGATACCCAGGTCGACTAAATATCTTAATACCGACAACCCTGTGACACCCATACCGACGATTACGATTCGTGATTCTACATCGATACCAGTATGACTGAGCTTGCTCATGTGCGAATTTGATATTGTTTTCAACGCAGCAGCCATAGCATTACCGAATTTTTAGTGTCGCCAGTCCAATCAGAACCAGAATCACCGTAATGATCCAGAAACGAACAATAATTCTTGGCTCAGGCCAGCCTTTCAATTCGTAATGATGGTGTAATGGCGCCATTCTGAAAATACGTTTCCCGGTCAACTTAAATGACACGACCTGGATGATCACCGATGCAGTCTCCATCACGAACACACCACCCATAATCAACAACACAATTTCCTGCCGGACCAGCACTGCTATTAAACCAATTGCCGCGCCCAATGCCAAAGCCCCGACATCACCCATGAACACCTGCGCCGGATAAGCATTGAACCAAAGAAAACCCAAACCGGCGCCAACCAATGCCCCGCAATAGACAACCACCTCACCCATTCCCGAGATATACGGAATTGACAGGTATTTGGCAAAATTGATGTTGCCGGTCAGATAAGCAAAAATTCCCAGTGCCCCACCGACCATCACCACCGGCAATATCGCCAGCCCGTCGAGTCCGTCAGTGAGATTGACAGCATTGCTGAAACCGACAATAGTGAATGTGGTAATAAACACATAACCAAGTCCAAAATCCAGCAATACATCTTTAAAAAAAGGAACTATATAATGTGTTTCACTGTTGGATTTTGCTGCTGAATATAAAACCAGTGCAGCCAAAACACCAATGATGGTTTGCCATAGAAATTTTGACCTGGCGGAAAGCCCGGCAGAATTTCCCAGTGTAATTTTTTTATAATCGTCCCAGAAGCCGATCGCCCCATATCCAACAGTGACGCCCAGCAATACCCACAAATGGTGGTTTTCAAGATCGCCCCATAACATCACGCTGAATACCACAGCAATCAGTATCAACGCACCACCCATAGTCGGTGTACCTGCTTTCGAAAAATGCGATTCAGGTCCGAGTTCACGAATGGTTTGCCCGACTTTATGCACTGTAAGACGCCTGATCATGGTTGGTCCGACAAACAAGGCTATGGTCAAGGCAGTTAAAACACCAAGAATTGCCCGTAAGGTCAGGTAATGGAAAACCTGAAAAAAACTGTCGAATTGACTCAACCAGTCTGCTAAATACAACAACATATTTATTCAGCACTCTCATCGGTCAATGCCTCGACAATGGTTTCCAGTTTTTGTGCTCGTGAACCTTTTACCAGCACCACTACCCCCTTGTATAATTGTTGTTTGAGAATGTTGATCAATTCGTGTCGGGATTCAAAAAATTCGGCGCCTTCACCAAAAGCCTCGACACTCAGCTTTGTGAATGTACCGGTGGCCAGTAATTTACTGACACCGTAACGATGAGCCATGCTGCCCAGTTCTTTATGCAGAGATTCACTGTCTGTGCCCAGCTCGCCAAAATCTCCAAGTACACACCAACGCTCCTCACCCAGGTCCTGCATTGCTGTTAACGCTGCCTCGAACGAGGTTGGATTCGCGTTGTAGCAGTCATTGATGATGATCGACTGGTTCAGCCCGGACAATATTTGCATACGACCGCTGACTGGCTTGACAGTTGCAAACCCCTTGCTGATTTGCTTCAGGCTTAATCCGCACTCAATTCCGATTGCCGCAGCAGCCAGGGCATTCATTACATTATGATTTCCTGTGAGAGGTATGTGTACAGGCTGTTTGCGTTGCTGATATTCAAGCTGGAAACTGGTCATTCCGAACCGGGATGTGATTGTTGTAGCACGCACATCAGCTTGTTCAGACAATCCGAATAACACAATTTTTCTGTGCTCTACCATTTCTTTCCAGGTTTCGCAGAATACATCATCAGCATTAATCACAGCTGTTCCGGTTGCTGGTAAATTGGCAAACATCTCACCTTTCCCTTGTGCAACGCCGGCCAGATCTCCGAATCCCTCAAGATGCGCAGCCCCGGCATTATTCACCAGGCCAATTGAAGGCTGAGTCAGGTCAGTCAGGTAAGCGATTTCGCCATGATGATTTGCACCCATTTCAATTACAGCAGCTTCATGCTGATTTCTCAGTCTTAACAATGTCAGCGGCACACCCAGTTCATTATTCAGATTACCTTTGGTGGCCAGAGTGTTGTATTGCTGGCTCAACACTGCGTTTGTCAGCTCTTTGACCGTGGTTTTACCGTTGCTTCCGGTAATCGCGACTACCGGAAAATCAAATCGCTGACGCCAGTGTTTAGCAAGTTGACCCAATGCCTGCCTTGTCTGTTTAACGCTGACAGCAGCATTCAATGAATCGGCTTGTTGCTCCACCATGCTGGCGACTGCACCCGCCTGAGCTGCCTGCCCAACAAATTGGTGCCCGTCAAAACGCTCTCCCTTGATCGCCACATATAAATCGCCGGAATTGATAGTCCGTCCGTCAATGCTGACACCAGAAAAAAGGACATCTTTCCCGTGCAGGGTTCCGTTGACAGTATGGGCCAGTTCGCTCAACAGCATCATGATTCCGGATCGATAAGTGTATTCAGCTTCAATGCAGACCTGGCAATCTGCCTGTCGTCAAATGGAAAATGCTGACCTTGAATGTCCTGATAGGATTCATGTCCTTTTCCTGCAATGACAACAGTATCGCCTTGTTGGGCTTGAGAAATTACAGTTTCAATCGCTGTTTTTCGGTCCCGGATCACGGTGAACTGTTGTCCTGAAAGACCTTCAAGGATGTGTCCAATAATTTGATCGCCGTCTTCAAATCGCGGATTGTCATCAGTCACCACCACAGAATCAGCAAGATCAGCAGCGATTGCCCCCATTTCTATACGTTTTCCCTGGTCACGATTACCGCCACAACCAAACACCAGTGCTATCTTGCCTTTGGTATGCAGGCGGACAGAGTGCAAAACGGAACTCAATGCATCCGGGCTGTGTGCATAATCCACTAAAACTGTAAATGGCTGGATTCCTGTAATATTTTCCATGCGCCCAGGTACAGGCCTGATAAACTGCGTGGCGTTTACTGCAGTTTCCAATTCAAAACCAAGTCCACTCATTACACCGATAGTAGCCAGCACATTGGAGATATTGAACTCTCCAACTAACGGTACAGTCGCCGGTATCACTTGCCCTCTGTAACAAACATCAAACGATAAACGATTTTGATGATAAACAACGTGATCAATTGTTAAACAATCTTTGCTTAAACGATTTCCAGCTCTGGTTGAAAAACGAATCAGCTCGACATTCGTATCCAGTGTAGACATCACTTTTTCAGAAACTGCATCATCTTGATTAATCACTGCAAACTTTAAATCCGGAAAGCCAAACAACTTTAACTTGGAATGAAGGTATTGATCGATGGTCTTGTGATAATCCAGATGGTCTCGTCCCAGGTTGGTAAACACAGAACCGCTGATACGAGTACCTTGCAGCCTGTTCTGCTCCAACCCATGAGATGACGCCTCTATGGCAACACTTCCTGCTCCTTGTTGTTTCAGCTCAGACAACATGCGCTGCAATTGCACTGTATCCGGTGTGGTATTAATCGTGTTTTGCTGCCTGTCTTCAAGCCCCCAGCCCAGTGTTCCGATATAGGCGCAAGGCTGAGCGGATGAATTCGTGTTGCTGATGCCTGTGATTGCTTGCGAGATGAAATGACTACATGATGTTTTGCCGTTGGTTCCGGTAATCCCGATCACATCCAGGTGCTGCGATGGATGTTGATAAAAAGAACTCGCCAGCAATCCGATATGGTCTTTTAAATGGGGCTGCTCCAAAAGCTGAACCGATACCGTATGATCACCAGCGAGTACTTGCGCTAACGCATGACCACCCTCTGCAGGGTCGTAAATTACCGCACTTGCACCATGCTCAATGGCTTGTTTACCATAAACAAGCCCATGTTCTTTTAAACCCGGAATTGCTACAAAAATATCTCCCGTCTGTATTGCTCTGCTGTCCAGAGTCAGATGTGCATGACGATTCAATCCGGCAAGTAATGATTCGCAATCAAATTGCGACCGTTGCTCAGAATCGAAACATGACATTGCCAGCATTTATCAACCTGTCAGTGAGAATCGAACGCGTTTGACGCAATCGTGACCGGGATGTCACCCGGGTTGTTATCAATCTTGTCTGGACTGATTCCATACATTAACAAAGCCTGCTTCATCACATTGGCAAACACCGGTGCCGCCACAACGCCACCGTAATATCCATTCTCTTGAGGATCGTCAACCAGCACAGCTGCGACGAACCGGGGCTTCTCAACCGGCACAATCCCAACAAACAGACTCAAGTGGTTGTCACGCGAATAACCACCCGATACATTGGTTTTGCGTACCGTGCCAGTTTTGCCGGCTACTCGATAACCAGGAATTCTGGCGCGTCTGGCGGTGCCTTCGACACTGACAACCTGTTCCATCATATGTAGCAAGGTATCTGCTGTTTTTTCTGACAGCATTTTTGTATAGCGGGTCGTATCCTGTTTTAACAAACTGAGCTCGGGAGCCATACCGTTATTGGCGATCGCTGCGTAGGCATGAGCCAGTTGAATCAAAGTAGTATTAAGACCGTAACCAAATGAATGTGTGGCTTGCTCAAACTGTCCCCAGCCTTGATATGCAGGCAAACTGCCGGCAGCCGCTCCGGGAAAATCAACATTTGTTTTCTGATCGAACTGCAACCGATGGAAGCAATCCCAAAGCGTTTTCGGCTCCAGTTCCAATGCAATTTGAGTTGTTCCGACATTGCTCGATTTACGCAATACGCCACTGGTGTCCAGTCGTTTATAGTTGTGCGTATCCCTGACCCGGTTACGACCAACCCTCATATAACCCGGAGCTGTATCAAATTCTGAATCAGGCCAGATCACACCGGCCTGCAATGCACAAGCGATAGTAAATGGCTTGATGGTCGAACCCGGTTCAAAAACATCAGTAATTGCCCGGTTGCGATAACGCTTGTATTGCCGGTCAGTTTTATCGTTAGGATTAAACACGGGCAAGTTAGCCAGTGCCAGAATTTCTCCGGTATTGATATCGAGCATGACGAATGA
The DNA here is from genome assembly GCA_022600935.1 of Gammaproteobacteria bacterium. Lineage (GTDB taxonomy): Bacteria > Pseudomonadota > Gammaproteobacteria > Methylococcales > DRLZ01 > DRLZ01. The sequence continues at coordinate 15,288 of JAHZJL010000223.1, read as the reverse complement.
CGCTGCTTTGGCCTGATGATGCATCATGGTGCGCTTCAATTCGCTGTACGCACGGTATTGCAGGCGTTGATCGATGCCCAGAACTATATCCTGTCCGCCTCGAACAGGCTCAATTTCCTTGATATTTTCAAGCCGATGACGTTTGAGATCGCGAGAAACAATATACGAGCCGGGCTGACTCTGAAGCATTTCGTCAAAGATCTGCTCAACCCCTGCCTTGCCATGACCTGCATTATCAATAAAACCGACCAGATGTCCGCTAGATTCACCTGATGGATAATAACGGTCATAACGCTGATCAATCACAATACCCTTATATCCAAGCGCTTTCACCTTGCTGGCCTGAGCTGGCGAGACTCTACGCTTGATTAATAAATAACGGGAATCAGGATGTTTGATGACTTTTTTACTAAGCGAAGAAAGCGGGATATCCAAAACTTTTGCCAGACTGGCTAATGCGACCGGGTTTGGTTTGAACAGCTTCAAATCGAGAGCAATTGATTTGACTGGCGCGCTACTGGCAAGAATTTCACCACGTCGATCCAAAATTCTGCCGCGTGCAATATCAATACTGACTGTTTCCCGATGCTGCCGGGTTAATTGCTTGAGCAAACGGGGATCCTGATTAAACTGCAACCATGCTGCCCGCAGCACAAGACTTGCCATCGCCAGAACATAAAGACCAAAAACAAAGCGACTTCTCCAGCGATATTTGACAGTTATATCGGCCTGACGTGTTGCTAGATTTTCGCTGGATCGATTATTCAACATGTTGACCAATATAAATGATGGATTTTGGTTCCGGATATTTCATATCAAGCTCCTTCATCGCTTTTCGCTCCAGTTCGTTTCTGCCACCAAGCATGGTGTATTCGATCTGAAGATTGCCATAGTCGGTTTCTGCTGACTGTATCTGTTTGCGTAGCCATTGCATTTCATCGAACATTCTTCGTGATTTAAATTTGGCATAAACAACGCCCAGCGAAGAACCAAACACCAGTAATGTCAACACGGCAACCAAACGGATATTCATAATTTTTCAGCCACTCGCAGTACAGCACTTCTGGATCGTCGATTAACATTAATTTCTGTTCTGGAAGCTTTGATGATTTTCCCGACTTTTTTTAAACCAGGTGCTGTATCATCTGTTTTACGTCCCATCAAATCACAATCGCCAGGTCGGGATTGATCACGAATAAATCGCTTGACAATGCGGTCTTCCAGCGAATGAAAACTAATTACGACTAACCGACCTCCATTGGACAGTGCGTTAACAGCCTGGGGCAGGCAGCTCTGCAGATCATCCAGCTCCCCATTGATTTTCAAACGCAGCGCCAAAAACGTCCGGGTTGCCGGATGCTTGTTACGCTCTCTAACCGGAGCCACATCTTCAATCAGGCTTGAAAGCTGCAGAGTTGTTTCAATGGGCGACTGGACACGTCTGGCAATAATCGCTTTTGCAATGCGCCCAGCAAAACGTTCTTCACCCAATTCTCTTAACACAATTTTCAACTCGTCTTCCGAAACCTTTGCCAGCCAGTCTTTAGCACTGAGATGCTGAGTCTGGTCCATACGCAAATCAAGCGGTCCGTCCTGGATAAAACTGAAGCCACGATTGGCATTGTCAAGCTGCGGAGATGACACACCAAGATCCATCAAGATTCCATCAACTCCGCCCATCCATTGGCGCTTTTCAATATAATTTTTAAGATTTGCAAAACTGCCATGCTCTATTTGAAATCTGTTATCATCTAGTAATTGTTGACATTGCGCAGACTCCAAAGCCGACACATCCTTATCAATCGCGAGCAAACGGCCAGCATCATTTAACTGCTCAAGTATTGCCGCGCTGTGTCCGCCGCGACCGAATGTACAATCAACATAAACCCCCTCCGGCCTGATTTGCAGCGCATTGACTGACTCTGAAAGCAACACAGAAGCATGGCGAAAATCCTTATTTCCCGATGCCTCCATTAAAAGGTAAATTCCTCCAGGCCAGGAATGTCGGCCAGATTGTCAATATCGCCTTCATTGAGCACTCCGCCTTCGGTATCCCATTGCTCACGATCCCAGATTTCGAAACGGTTGACCAACCCAACCAGACTCAGGTTTTTAGTCAGTCCGGCATAGTTTCGATGCGATTCAGGAATCAGAATCCTACCCTGGCCATCCATTTCACAATCAGTCGCATTGCCAAGGAAAAATCGTTGAAGCTTAGCAGTCCTAACATCCAGGCTTTTGACATTGTTCAACGTTTCTTCCTTAATCACCCATTGATTCAATGGATAAAGCATCAGACATTTGTCCTTGGGGTGAATCGTAACAACAAGCCTCTCATCACAAACGTCTTTGAGCTTGTCGCGATATTTTGTCGGGATCGCCATGCGTCCCTTGCTGTCCAGCGCCACCGAGGCGTTACCACGAAACAATTCAACCTACCTGAGAACAAAAAACACCACTTAAGAACATTTTTCACCACTAAGCCCCACTATATAAATCTAAACACCTGTAGTCAAGTAATGCTTGACATTTTCAAAAAATATGTTAGTTAGGATTGTCTGCTAATTATGAATAAAATCATAGAGTAATGCGCACTACTTAAACTAAATACTTCTATAATTATTTAGATAATTATTCATTTTTGTATAAAAAATCTCGTCATTTGTGTTTTGTTTGCAAATAAATCAAGTCTGCAAAAACACTAATATTTGCGAAAACCAGTGGTCATCAGGGACAGATTCATGCCATCTTTCTAAGATAGAACTTAGCTGCTACATTATTTAACAATTGGACATTGGTTTAACTGGATGCAGCAGCTTGACTGACCAGTAGACAGAAGCAATAAGCATTACAAAATAATTGTTTACAGCCCGGCTGAGCGATTAAGAGCGAACTCAATAGCCCACTTTTGAGAACGTTACGAAGCAGTCAGTGACATTAATCAGAATTGATTAACGATCTGGTTTCGTCAATCATGCGCTATACCACAACAATAAAATCAACAAAACATCTATGAAATTTCAAGCAAAAAACGTAAAATCCAAGAAAAAATAACTCACATCCAACAGAAATTTAAACCGGCTTGATCTATCAATTACCTGTTTTACGCTCAGCCAAATGATAATCTTGGGTAGCAACAAACAGGCGTCCACAAAGACCAATCCCGCTTTTCTTTTTATTATTTTTATTAAAGTACACCTGTTTCAATACATCAAAACAGATCGCCTTATCCATCCAACTGAAATTTTCCATACGAAATACAAATTCCAATATTGATTATGCTAAATCACATAAAAAAGTTCTTTGACGAACACCTGAGTCCATCAGTTACAGAAAACTCTTCAACAGAAAAACTTCAAATAGCCTGCGCCGCCTTGTTCCTGGAAATGATGCTGATCGACGGCATTATTGAAGATAACGAACAAACCACTACTTTAGAGCTTGTTCAAAACACTTTTTCCTTAACTGCTTCACAAGCAAGTGAATTGATCAAACTTGCAGAGCAAAGCAGACAACAGGCAACCGATGATTACCGCTTCATAGCATTAATTAACAAAGAATATAATCAGAAACAAAAGCTGCAATTAATTGAATCACTTTGGAAAATCGCATTCATTGATGGCAACCTGGATACCCAGGAAGAATATCTGGTTCGAAAAATTGCAAATCTGCTGTATATCCCACACTCAGATTTCATCATGGCAAAACATCGAGTTTACGAAGAGCAATAAACTTCATTAAAAAACACTAAATACAAATAAGCTACAAAATCTCCAGCGCCTTATTAGTATTCCATTCATTCATCGTCTGGACGCTGAATTTATAATACTTGTGAGCTTTGAAGTTTTAATATGAATTACTGAAAAACAATGGTAATTACGTATTGTGTCCCCTGAATTTGAATTAACACCGTGTCAGAATAAAAGGCTTATATCATCAACTCTAGTGTATGAGAACATTGATGCTCCATCTTACTTGGTTATATTCGGTAATGTTCTCACTGTGTTAATCTTAATTACTCTTGTTTTCATAGAGCATGAGAATCTTTTGAATAAATTCCCAATTGTTATCATCTAATTATCCCTTAAAACACGTTTGTATTTGATTAAATTCACTTATCCAGTTTTTTCTAATCACATAATTGAAATGATTGCATTATTACCGTAAACAGATGGTTAAATGCGAATATTTTCCTAATTGCTGGCAATACAAGACCATAAGCTGCATCAAGCCATAAAACAGATAGACTAAATAGGATTGAAAAAATTTTATGCGTCTATATTTTTTACAGTTTAACTCATAAGCATTACCTAATACGTTGTTAAACCTATCATGGTGTGATTATTGCATGAGAAATCAGGTTCACATAATAATTATCTAAGGATAAAAGCCACATGCCAATGATCAAAAAGAACAATAACTTAATATGCATTACCCGTTGTATAGTTTATTATTTTGTGCTCTTTACAATTTCACCTTATGTACAGTCACATAATGGTATTGATCATTCTCTTTCAGATAACGTATCTATTTTGGGCAACGATAGTCACCTTGAGGGTGATTATAAGTTAGCGCGGTTAGCTCGGGAGCGAGATGAAGCGCCATTAGCATTACCAGCCTCCGTTGCCCGTGCTATTTCGGGACCAGCAAATTCTGTCGGTCAATGGGGGCCAGTGGTGCAGTGGTCGTTTGCTTTTGCAGCGGCTGCAAGTCTTCCTGATGGTCGTATTGTCGCATGGGGTGGAAACAATCCTACATCTTTTACTGGTGGAAACTTCACCCATAGTGCAGTTTGGGATCCTGCAACCGGACAGTTTATATCCACGCCTAATGCGAATCATTCCATGTTTTGTGGTATTCCAACAACGCTTGAAGATGGCCGGATTATAGTCAATGGCGGTGACCAGGGCAATCTTGCCACAATGTTTCATACCAGTATTTTTGATTATCGTACCAATCAATGGCAGCGCGTCGATGAAATGAACAACCCGCGTTGGTACGCTGGTAGTTTGGCGTTACCCAATGGTCGGGTGTTTACCGCAATCGGTCAACGTGGTGCCCAGTACCCCGAGTTATGGACACCGGGTCAAGGCTGGTCAATTTTAAGTGGTGCAAATTTACAAGGCCCAATCCTAGATTATCCTGGATATCAACAAAACTGGTTACCATACCTCCACCTCGCACCCAACGGTTTAATTTTTCATTCTGGCCCCACTGAGAGGATGAATTGGATTGACACCGATGGAAATGGTAGTGTCAGCGATGCGCAAACGAGAAATACCTGGTATCCGAAATACTCGGTTGGAGTGATGTACGACGAAGGTAAGATTCTCGTTGCAGGCGGAGCTGTCGATGGCTCAAGTTCAGCTGTCGGTACGAACCAGGTTAAAATCATTGATATCAATGGAGCGACCCCACAACAGACCACGCAAACGTCTATGCACCACTCGCGCCAGTTTGCCAATGGTGTGGTTTTGCCGACAGGTGAAGTCATGGTTATTGGTGGGAATACATCTGGTATTGAATTTAGTGATAGTGGAACAATTTTTACACCGGAAATCTGGAATCCTAGTGATGGTTCATGGCGCCAAGTTGCAGATATGGCTGTACCGAGAAACTATCATTCGGTAGCATTATTAATGTTTGACGGTCGTGTATGGTCTGGCGGTGGTGGTTTATGTAATTGTTCCGCAGATCATCCAGACTCACAAGTGTATTCGCCTGCCTATTTGTTTAATGATGACGGGTCACTTGCAACCCGTCCAAGTATTACGTCGGCTCCAGAAGAGGTTCACTATGGCGAAACAATCAGCGTTGCAGCAACATCGTTGATTGAACGATTTACTATGATTAAGATGTCTGCGACCACGCACAACCTTAATTCAGATTTGCGCTTTCTTGAAGTTCCATTTGCTACAGTAAATAATGGTTCATATTCTTTAGATTTGCACAGCAACCCTGATGTTCTAACGCCAGGGTACTGGATGCTCTATGCTATTGATCAGCAAGGAGTCCCTTCGGTTGCGAAACTGTTGCGTATTTCATCATTTCCATCCGGCGCTGGAACTGGCGAAATTACGCGTGAATGGTGGACAACTATTGCAGGTGGTTCAGTTTCCGATTTAACCAATAGTCCAAACTATCCAGATAATCCTACAGGCAGCGATACTCAAAATACCTTTGAAGCACCTTCCAACCTGGGAGATCTATACGGTACACGTATGCGTGGATTCATCCACCCACCGCTAACTGGGCAATATCGCTTTTGGATCGCCAGCGATGATGGCGGTCAATTGTTATTAAGCAACAGTACCGATCCAGCAGGAGCAACGACAGTTGCGAGTGTTCCAACCTGGGCTGCATCTCGCGAATGGGACAAATTGCCTGAACAGCAATCGACCTTAATCACTCTACAAGCAGGCCAACGCTACTATATTGAAGCTCTGCAAAAGGAAAATACTGGTGGTGATAATCTTGCGGTTGCCTGGCAATACCAAGATGGTTATCGTAGTGTGATTGATGGCCAATATTTATCCCCATTTGTATCTAACGATGCGCCGATAATCGTAGATCCGGGCAACCAAATAAATGATGAAGGTGACAGTTTATCGCTACCAGTAATAGCAAGTGATCCAGATGGCGACTCTTTGACTTTCAGTGCATCTGGCTTGCCAGCAGGCTTATCGATTAATAATTCAACTGGTGTAATAGCCGGCACAATTGCCGCTGGAACGGCTGGAAATTACAATGTTAGTGTTTCAATTAGTGATAGCATTGCCAATGCGAATGTTTCATTTGCGTGGGCAGTACTTTCAAATGGCGGTTTTGAGGTTGATTACGACTTTGAAAGCGACCAAGGCTGGTTCAGAAACCCCAATGGCGACGATACTGCAACGACCGGACTCTGGGAACGAGCCAATCCAGAAAGCACCAGTAATAATGGCAATACTTATCAACTCGACAGTACAACAAGTGGACAGAACGCACTTGTAACTGGTGCACTAGCAGGTTCAGGTGTCGGCTCACATGATATCGATAACGGCAAAACTTCGATACGTTCTCCAAATATCTTTATTCCGCTGGATAGCCAGGCGACGATTGCATTCTCTTACTATCTTGCGCACCTGAATAATGCATCGAATGCCGATTATCTTCGAGTCACTGCGATTGGGAACAATTCAACAATTTTGCTCGAAGAAAGAGGTGCGGCTGATAATGATGCAGCAAACTGGTCTGTATTTTCTGGATCATTAAACAGCTTTGCTGGCCAGACAATACATCTGCTGATAGAGGCTGCTGATAATGATAGTGGCAGTATGGTTGAAGCTGCGATTGATGATGTTGTTATTACCATTGCAGAAAATAATCAACCACCCGTAATCATAAGCCCAGGAAATCAAACCAATATCATCGGTGACAGCATCAGTCTTGACATTGTTGCCAGTGATGGAGATGGGGACTCGCTGGTTTATAGCGCGATCAACCTGCCGATTGGTCTTAGTATTAACAGTACTACTGGAATAATCAGCGGAATATTGACAAATTCTGGAAGCTTTACGATTGAATTAAACGTCAGCGATGGACGTGGCGGTGCCGATAACACAAGCTTCAGTTGGACGGTCAATAACCCTCCTTCCCTGGTATTGAGCCCGATATTGACTTCACCTCAACCAGTGAATTCATCGGTCAATTATACCGCAGTAACAACTGGCGGACTAAATCCACGGTACAAGTGGAATTTTGGAGATAACAGCCCTGAAACAGCATTTTCGAATTCGACAATAATTACGCATAGTTTTTCCAGTCCAGGGCGCTATATCGTGACATTGATTGTAACTGATGACACTGGAGCTACTGAGCAAACTCAGTTTTTGCAATTGATTCATGCTCCATTGACAATCAATCGTGCTGTTGAATCCATGAGCATTATCTACCAAACAAGAGTAGGTAATGATCGAATCTGGAACGTCAATCCAGATAACGCCTCAGTCAGTGTTTTCGATGCCGTGACAATGAATAAAGTCGCCGAAATTGCTGTTGAACAAAACCCTCGCAGTTTGGCGATGACAACAGCTGGAACAGTCTGGGTAACAAATCGTCAAAGTGCATCCATCAGCATAATCGATGCGTCATCCTTAAGCATCATACAAACAATTCCACTACCCAATGGTTCACGACCATTTGGCATTGCTGCCGATCCATCTAGTAATAAGATGTATATTTCATTGGAATCCAGCGGAAAATTACTACGTTTCGACACGTCTTCTTCGTCGCAAACCGCTGAAATAGGAGTTGGTCCAAACCCGCGTCACTTCTCGATAAACGCTGACGGTAGTAAAATTTATGTGTCACGTTTTATAACACCTTTATTGCCTGGAGAAGATGGTGCTAATCCACAGGTAGACCAGGGAGGTGCCGAAGTAGTTGTAATCAATGCTTCGAACATGGCGATCTCAGGCACTATCTCTTTACTCCATAGTAATCGCAACGATTCCGAGAACAGCGGACGTGGTATTCCGAATTATCTAGGCCCGATGGTTATTTCACCCGATGGGTTGTCGGCATGGGCGCCTTCTAAACAGGATAATATTCTGCGCGGAACATTGCGTGATAGTCAGAACTTAACATTTGAAACAAGTGTCCGCAGCATATCATCGCGCATCGACCTGGCAAGTCAAAGTGAAGATCACGCTGCGCGTATTGATCATGATAATGGAGGCGTTGCTGTTACCGGCTTATTTGATAAAACCGGTAACCACTTTTTTTCTGTGCTGGAAGGAAGCCGTCAAGTCGCTGTCGTTGATAATTACTCAAAAGCTGAATTAGTCCGCTTTGATGTAGGTAGAGCACCTCAGGGCCTGGCACTCTCTGCCGATGGTTTAACCCTCTATGTTCATAATTTCATGGATCGTTCTGTAACCGTTCACGACCTTAGTAATTTATTAACAGAAGTGAGTTTAAATGCCCAGAATGTCACCACCCTGAATACACTCAATACTGTTGCCAACGAACAACTGTCAGCACAAGTGTTAACGGGAAAACAGCATTTTTATGATGCCCGCGACCCACGTTTAGCGAGAGACTCTTATATGAGCTGCGCTTCGTGTCACAATGACGGTGGACATGATGGTCGTGTCTGGGATTTCACCCAATTTGGCGAGGGTGTACGTAATACCATTGACTTGAATGGCCGAGGTGGGCCCGAACATGGCGCAGTGCATTGGACTGCAAATTTTGATGAAGTCCATGATTTCGAAGGTCAAATTCGAAACTTCGCTGGTGGCACAGGATTGATGACCAATGCTGATTTTAATGCGACTAGTGATCCGCTCGGAGCGTCGAAAGAAGGTTTAAGTTCAGATCTTGATGCCTTGGCAGCATATGTCAACTCATTAACGAACTTTGAAACGAGTCCAGATCGCAACCCTGATGGGACACTCACTACAAATGCCCAAGCAGGTAAAACTGTTTTTATAAACCAGGCATGTGCAACATGTCATTCAGGTCAGGGATTTACAGATAGCGTGAGCGCGTCATTACATGATGTTGGAACGATAAAACCTGCCAGTGGTAATCGAATCGGTGGAGTACTAACGGGTTTTGATACACCAACATTGCGCGGCTTGTGGGCAACTGCACCTTATTTGCATGACGGCTCCGCTGCCTCGCTTGCTGAAGCTGTTTCAGCACATGTAGATGTATCAGTGACAACCACTGAACTGAATCAACTGGTTTCATATTTACGCCAGATTGACCAACAGGAACCTGCACCAGAGAATCCCTCAGCAAATACACCCCCATCTTTAATCAACCCTGGAAATCAAAGCTCGGTGGTTGGAAACAGCGTTACTCTTGCTCTCAGTGCTAATGATCCTGATGGAGATACACTCGTTTTTAGCACGACTGGGTTACCCACTGGTCTCGGTATTGACAGTAATACTGGTGTAATCAGTGGTTCACCGATAACGAGTGGTGTAACAACGGTTACAGTAACAGTTGCCGATGGCAATAACGGCAGTGATAGCGCAACATTTTCCTGGACTATTGATCCCGTGACACAAGGGAATACACCACCTGTCGCAACGAATCCAGGCAATCAAAACAGTGCGATTGGTAACAATGTATCCTTGCTAATCAGTGCTGATGACGTTGATGGTGATGTTTTAAATTTCAGCGCAAATGGGCTACCAGCTGGACTTAGTATCGATTTGAACAGCGGTATTATTAACGGAAACGCAACTGCTATCGGCAGTTCTAATGTCACCGTAACAGTAGATGATGGAAGCGGCGGCAGTGATACCGTGAGTTTCACCTGGACAGTCAATACAGATAGTTCAGAAGTTGTCGCGCATTACCAGGGCGATTATCAAACCAGTACGCCAGCACCTGGATGGCAATATTTGTGGAATGCACAAGGTCCAATCGGTGAGGCCAGTAACTATATAGCTATGCTATCGAATGGCAGTTACTACGATTCGGATGGGGCCCGCGGCCTACCTGATGCAACCGATCTCGCTTATGGCAGCATGAAATCAAACGGAGGCCATCCAGGCCGCGGTATCGCGCAAGGTCAAATCGATGACCGATATGTGATTGCTGCATTTACAGTCGACCGTTCTGGGGACTACAGTATTGTACAAAGTCAGGTCACTGATAATGGATGCACCCGCACTGGTGGTGTTGTCGAAATCTATGCAAATAACATCTTCATTAATCAACACGCTTATGGTCCCTCTGCAACGTCATTCGACGCGAACATCGGTAGCCTCGTTGCAGGTGATACCATCTATGTCGGAGCAGGACCGAATGGATCTGATGGGTGCGATGGCTTTGTTTGGGACTACATGCTCGAACGCTCTGGAGCAAGTGGAAATTCTCCGCCGATACTAACGGATCCAGGCAATCAGAATGACACCGAAGCTGATACCATCAACCTCACACTGAGTGCTAGCGATCAAGATGGTGATACCCTGCAATTCAGCGCAACGGGTCTACCGCCAGGCTTATCGATAACCAGCTCAGGGGTAGTATCTGGAACACTAACTACACCGGGGCTCTATACTGTCACGATCAATGTCAGCGATGGACAAACTGGAAATGATAGCGTGTCTATCAGCTGGGATGTGGCGAGTCTATCTGGCAGTCAGACAGTTGCTGTGTATCAGGCAGACTATACCAGTGTGACACCTGCACAAGGCTGGTCATATCTGTGGAACAACGCGGGTCCGATTGGACAGGCAAGCAACTATACTGCTCTACAATGGAATGGTATTTACTATGATTCAGATGGTGTCCGTGGACTCCCTGACGCCAGTGATCTTGCCTATGGTAGTATGCGACCGACTGGTGGACACGCAGGACGTGGCGTTAATCAAGGACAAGCGGCTGACCGATTCGTGATTGCTGCTTACCAGGTTAGTCAGGCAGGCAACTATCGTATCGTACAAAGCCAAGCAACCCACACGGGTTGCGCTTTCGGAAATGGTAGTGAAGTCAGGCTCTATGTGAATGATACTTTCATTCAAAGTCAAAGCTATGATCGTGGTGGTCAAACAACGTTTGACGGAACCCTCGGGACTCTCAATAGCGGCGATACGATCTATGTCGGTTTAGGGCCAAATGGTAAAGATGGTTGTGATTCGTTTGCCTGGGACTTTACGATTGATCGATCGAATTAACAGCCTGTCAGAATATAGGATTTAAATCTTTAACGCTATGCGGTGAAACTATCACTGGGCAATGGAATAAAAAAATAGTTGTTCAGTGATATTACCAAAGCGATCATGACCACGAGATCAGAATAATTGATATGCAAAGAATCTGATCACTTGTTTCCTTATCTAATTTAAGCTTTTTTGTTAATTCTGCCTAATGTGAATCCAAACACAGCAATCATAAAAAACAAAAATAGTAAGAGCGATTCGTTGTCATTAAGTTTGAATGAGCCACCAATTGTTGCAGCAACCAAACCAAATAAAACTGCGCAGATAGAGATAATACTGAGCAGGCAGGCAATAACCCCGCCAAAATATTGAAATTTGGTAATAAACTGACTAACAGCTACTACAAAGCCAACAACAATAATAATCCAGAACCACATTCCAGAACCCATTATGCTTTTTGAAAGAGCAGATGTGGAAAAGCAAAATATCGCAAACAATATAGCTATCATTTTATTCATATTTACCAGCCAGATTTGACTATAGTGCCGTAGCCTACGCTATAAAACCTGATCGGCTAAATTGTTAGCCGATCAGTAAAGATTCGTTTTATAACAAAATAATTATTTTACGGTGAAATATACTCCATATGCAGGAGAGGAGCTGCACTTGGCATACCATCATAAGACTCCGCAGTACGTTGACCGTTTCCGGTGACAACAACTCCAAGCGCATTACCACTCAACCAGCCAGGGCGATCGATTACTTCCTGAATAATCGAAGCAATATCCGGCGTTTGCTGGTTGGGGCCTGCCTCACCTATGGATGTCCAGGGTGGCGGTGTCCAGGCTATCGCAGCCTGGGTACGATTCCTTGAAGAGATATTTCCGATGAAGGATGCATATGCTTGCGCGTGGTCTGTAGCTTCTCCCTCAATCAATAAGTTTGTTGTCACAGAATCTGTTTCATCCGCTTGAAATTGAATATAGGCCGCAGTAATCGTCGAGCCTTGCGGAATATTTACACTGTTAAAACGCATGCCAACTGTTTGCTGTTTTGTTTTATTAAAACCCAGTTCGAGATCGCTGCTGTTTCTTTGAATGGACCCATCCTCGTTTTCTTCGGCGTCATCTAAGTTATTTGCCACACGTATATCGGCGACCGAGCCATTCGCCAAAGTGTATTCCACATGCAGAGAAGGTGCTCCTGCTGGATTTTTGTTGTGTGACACAGCGACGCGTTTCCCTGAGCTCCCGCTTACAATAATGGTCAGCGCGTTTCCACCCGACCAACCGGGTCGTTTGACAATTTCTTGCACAATTGCAGAGATATCGCTTGTCTGCTGCGGTATTCCCGCATCGCCCGCGATCCAGGGGTCAGGCGCCCACGTAGTCGATGCGGTTGTTTTTGCTCTGGACGAAATATTCTGTGAGGCGGGGCTAATCGGTAACGAACTATCATTTGCTTCACCCACCAGCTCAAACATAGCCACGCTGGAATTTGATTCATCCGCATCAAATTGTACATAGGCACGCGTGATGATTGCTCCAGCAGGGATATTAACCGCAGCAAAACGCAGACCAACGAGTTTTTCACCGAGGTCTAGATCGCTGCTTCTGCTATTCACTGAGCCGCTTGATTTTTCTTCGGCATCATCAGAGCTCGTTATAATTTGCGTTTCTAAGATGACAGGTACGGGATTGTTAGGGTTCTGACCAAAAACTACATAACTGGCGCCAGCAAAATCGTTGATGTCGGCACCTGGCGCAGAAATCAACAGATCATCAATACCGTCACCATTGATATCTCCAGCAGTACTGACCGCACTACCTGAAAAATCCTCGGTTCTTACTCCATTGATTGCATAGCCATTGTCACCATCAAGTGTTGTTACATCCAGTGTGCCGCTGGCACCGACATCGCTGGTACCGAAAACCACGTAACTGGCACCAGAATCTTGATTGCCATTGGTATCAGTGAGACGAGACCCAATCAGCAGGTCAGCGAGTCCATCGTCATTAACATCGCCAGCACCGCTTACCGCTGCGGTTGAACTGCTAAGTATTCCACTAAGCATAAATCCATTACTACCATCAAGTGAGGATAACTCCAGCACACCGCCTGTGCCGATCCCATTGGCGCCAAATATGGCGAAACTGCTGCGTCGAGCACCAACCAATAAGTCATCAATGCCGTCGCCGTTGATATCGCCCGTTTCGTTTACTATCATTCCCGACTGGTCATGTCCTATAAAACCGTTGAGCACGAAGCCGTTATCGCCATCAAGCGAGGACAACTCCAGCACGCCACCAGCGCCTACGCCGCTGGTACCAAACACCACATAGCTGGCACCAACGTCAGTATCATTGATATCAACGGATGGAGCGCCTAACAACAGATCATCGATGCCGTCATTGTTAACATCGCCCGCTGCGCTTACTGATACTCCTAATCTGCCACCAACTGTCACACCGTTAATCGAAAAGCCGTTATTGCCATCAAGAGTGGACAACTCTAGTACACCGTTGGTGCCAATACTAATGTCGCCAAATACCACGTAGCTGGTACCCTGCCCAGATCCGTTCGTTGGCGCACCGATTAGAAAGTCGTCGATACCGTCATCGTTAACATCACCCGCTGCGCTTACTGATACTCCTGCAGTGTCACCAACTGTCGCGCCGTTAATCACAAAGCCATTGCTACCATCTAGCGCAGATAGCTCGAGAACACCGCCAGAACCGATGCTACGGGCACCAAATACCAGATAGCTAGCACCAGATAAAGATCCATTGGGATCAGCGCTTGGCGCGCCTATCAATAGATCACCGATGCCATCATTATTAACATCTCCCGCCGCGCTTATTGACCAGCCTGAGAAGTCACCAACTGTCACTCCTAGAATGACAAAACCATTGTTGCCATCAAGCGTGGATAGTTCCAGCGTGCCGTTCGCCCCTGCTCCGCTGGCACCAAACACGACGTAACTAGCACCAGATACATTCCCGTTGAAGGTGGCCTCTCGAACACTAATTAACACATCATTAAACCCATCACCATTGACATCGCCTGCCGAATTTACCATTCTTAGACTTCCGTTAGCAGCTTCATCGCCGTTGATCACAAAGCCATTACGTCCATCAAGGCTGGAGAGTTCGAATATGGCATCCCTGGCAATAGCAGAAGTCGCGATCCCGGTGAGCGATAGGGCCAAAAGTGGTGCAATCCATGTGATTATTGTGTTTCGTAAACGCTGGCGTACTGTTTTTATATTATTAGGTTGGAATTTATTTTCAGATGGGAAGATGTTTTTATGTGAAATGTAGGAAGGTGATAAGTTATTTTTATTCATAATCAATTCTCCTTTAAATGATGTTGCAAAAATGACTTCCGTTTCGTGTGGCTTCTAAATAAGAAAATTCAATTAGAATGCACAGGTTTGCAATATATTTATAATTATGTATTAATCATAAATAAAACCCAGGATAAAGTACAATTATATTACCGCTAATAAGAAGTAGATAATCTGTACACCATACATTTCAATTGAAGACTTTCTTGATTACTCACTTGCTTCAGCCAAATCTATAAAGTGCCTTACCCTATTTAACCAGTTGAATTAATATCGCTT
>JAHZJL010000022.1 GCA_022600935.1 Gammaproteobacteria bacterium | reverse complement strand
GAACGACAAAAGCATTTGCGCAATGCCAACCCCCAGGCCCTGTTAACGGTGCTGCCGAACGGTGCATGTAAAATCAGCTGCATACCACCACTGCCATCAAAAAACCGTTCGATGATCAAAGTCTGGTGATCTGGCAACTGAGTTAGTGAAATTTTCGCTGCGCAAAGATAATTTGCGGCCTGGTTAGCAGCGTCAGTCGGTATTTGCTCTTGACCGACACGGTTGATCAAATGCTCGGCAAGTTGTTGTACATTGTTTTCTGTTGTTTCCAGCAAACTGTTTGCTGAATTCAACAAGTCAGAGACTGCGCTGGAAAGCATATCGCTGCGCCCAGGTGCTTCGCCAAACCAGAATGGGATGGTCGGTGGCGTATGGCCGACATCGGCGACACGTAACTTGTCTCGTTCCACGCGCAAGATTTGCCAGCTATTGTTGCCAAGCTGGAAAATGTCACCTGCAAGGCTTTCGATGGCAAAGTCTTCGTCTACAGTGCCGATCAGGTCTTCACCAGGCTCCAGGACAACCCGGTATTCCGAATTGTCGGGGATTGCTCCTCCACAAGTGATGGCTGTCAAGCGCGCACCACGTCGAGCGCGTACTTGATGATTGACTCTGTCCCAGTGCAGATAAGCGTTGTGCTTGCGTCCTTGGGATGTGAACCCGTCAGCCAGCATTTCCAGCACAGCATGAAATTGATTCAGTTGTAAATGTCGGTAGGGCCAGGCACGACAAATGACTTCATGCAAGTGCTCGCAATCCCAGTCTTCACAAGCCACCATTGCGACAATCTGCTGAGCCAGCACATCCAGCGGTTGCTCGGGAATACGGGTCATATCCAGGTCACCTTGTGTGACTGCGTAAAACAAAGCCATGCATTCAAGCAATTCATCCCGGCTGGTTGGAAACAATCGACCTTTGGGTAATCCGCCCAGAAAGTGCCCGGAGCGTCCAACTCGTTGCAACAATCGTGAAATATTACGTGTTGAACCGAGCTGACAGACCAGATCAACATTACCAATATCAATTCCCAGCTCCAGAGATGCGGTGGCGACCAGGACTTTGAGATCACCGTTTTTCAATCGCTGTTCGGCTTGCAGGCGTTGTTCGCGTGACAGGCTACCGTGGTGTGAGCTGACGTGTTCGACATCCAGCCGTTCAGTTAAATGTCTGGCGACCCGTTCCGCCATGCGACGGGTATTCACAAACACCAGCGTTGTGGTGTGTTCCAACACCAGCTCGGTCATACGATCGTAAATTTCAGCAGCCGCTTCAGCTGATAAAAGTGCTTGTAATGGTGTTTGCGGTAATTCCAGCTTTAAGTCGAGATCTCTCAAATGCCCGGAGTCAATAATGCCGCACTCAACCGGGCGTGGTGGGTTACCAATCAGAAAATCAGCAACACGCTGAATTGGTCGCTGGGTGGCAGATAAGCCAATACGAACCAATGGTTGTTGGATAAGATGTTGCAACCGTTCAATTGATAAGGCTAAATGTGATCCGCGTTTACTGTCGATAATGGCATGAATTTCATCAACGATTAGTGCTTCGGCGCCACTGAGCATATTTCGGCCACTTTCACTTGTCAGTAGAATATAGAGAGATTCAGGGGTTGTAACCAGTATATGTGGTGGTTTTTTTGCCATTGCTGTGCGTTGAGACTGTGGCGTGTCACCGGTGCGCACCGCAGTATGGATTGTTATATCGGAACGGCCCGATTGGGCGAGGCGTTGTTGAATACCTTCAAGTGGATGTTGCAGGGATTGTTCAATATCATTGCTTAACGCTTTTAAGGGCGACACATAAACAATGTAGATTTTACGTTCGAGAGCGCTGGATTCAGCACGTCGGATCAGATTATCAATTGATGCCAGAAACGCAGCCAGAGTTTTACCGGAACCGGTTGGTGCGGCAATTAACGTGTGTTCAGAGCGTTTGATGGCTGGCCAGGCTTGTAACTGGCAAGGTGTTGGTTGTTCAAACGAGTCTTCAAACCAGGAGCGAACAACCGGGTGAAACAAGGACAAGGCCATAGTGATATCTGAAAAAGTTCTAGATAAACTGGTTGCTTAATTTAAGTGAAGTTTTATAAGCATTAGACCAGCATAACGTTGAGACAGTAATGAGGTATGTTAAATTAACAACAAAAAATTCTATAATCTGTGCCAGTCAACAATGTATCAGGTTTTATTAACAGCTCAAGGTTCAAGTGTACCAAACTAACTGGTGCATGCCGATAAGATAAAATTACGCTTGTTTGTTAGTGTTCAAGACAGAGAATTGAGCGGAATAACCAGGTGAATTGCTTCGTATCTCCTCACATAATCGACATTAAAAAAATGTAAATCCATGAATGAAAAACAAAATTTCGCCATTACTACACTCGAGTATTGTTTTGTAGCCGGTTTCATAATCTTTGAAGAACTGATCTGGAATGTGCTCGCTCAGCCCTTAATCAACTGGCTGAATCAACTGAAAATATTTGAAAAGATGAGGCAGTATTTTCAATTGATGCACCCCAATCTGGTGTTGTTTGTTTTTATTGTCATTTTTTTAGTGACAGAAATATTGGGAATTCTTTCAGGTCTTACGGTTGTCAGTGGTCGAGTATTTTGGGGGGCATTGATCTATCTGATGAAAGTGCCGGTTGCGGCATTTACCTTTTGGTTGTTTGATTTGACCAAACCGAAATTAATGACGTTTGAGTGGTTGAAATCAATGTATGACGTGTTGATGAGTTGGAAAGGAATTATCGAAGACAGTGATATGTACAGGAATCTCAAACATTCAGTACATATCACTAGAGAAAAAATCCAGACGATCAAGTACAAATACCTGGGAGAAAGAAGTTTTTATGATGCTGTCAAAACTCAGTATTTGCTGGTTAAAACTTTTTTTATACGACCGCAATGACCAGGCAAATGATTGCGCAGCTTAAATTTTTCTTTGAGGATTGCTCAGAAATATAAACTATAGAAAGTAAGGTATTCAAATGAATTGATTGTTTCTCAGTAAGAATTATGGACTCAACAGGTGCATACGAAAAATTTGCGAATGATTTCTTACGCAAGAGAGATCAGTCGCTTATTGGTTCAAAAGTAGTTGAACAGTGGGTGCAAACCCTTCCGAGAAAGGCAGAAATAATTGAAATTGCGTGTGGAGGCGGATATCCCATTACAAAAAGTCTGATCGATGAAGGGCTAAAGGTATGGGCGATAGATAGTTCAATAACGCTAATCAGGAAATTCCAATCTCGATTCCCGGATGTGCCAATAAAATGCGAAAGGGTTCAGGATAGCAATTTCTTTGGAAAAAAATTTGATGCAGCGATTGCTATCGGAATTATTTTTCTTCTTCCAGAATACGAACAAGCAAAAGTTATCAAAAGAATATCTGATATTTTGCTGCCTGGGGGTAAAGTCTTGTTTTCAGCACCTGTTGAAGCTGGAAGTTGGAAAGATATGAATACAGGCATTAATTGCATTTCATTGGGTTACAAAAAATATGCAGAATTACTGACGAAGTCTGATTTACACATAAAATCTACATTTGAAGACAAAGGAAAAAACAATTATTACGAAGCAGAGAGGCTGAATTGGCGATGCTGAACATGATGTAGCAAGAAAAAAGCTTTAGGATGCCAAAAGAGCGTGGCTTTAAGTGCCTCGTTTTTTCCTCTTGTCTCCCGGTCATTTATAGCGATTGATATCATTGCTTGAGGAGAGGAAGCCGTTTACATGTGTATTCCAGGGTTAAAATTTGAATGTCTATTTTTTCTTTGTTATTGTGCAAGTACAATAACCATTGATTGGGCCTTGCCAACTAAAAGCGAGAAGGGATCTGGTGTCAGGTAGTTATATTTGAAAAGTCAATGTGAATTATTACTGGAAATGAAAAATACAGCGTGCCAGGATTAGCAGCCAACAAACGCTCGCTGTACAATTAAACTTCGCCTTGAAACAGAAAAAACCAGGAAGGCACATTATTTAGTGTGCCAGGTTTTAAGTTAAAATACAGTGTTTAATGATTAATCTGTTCTAACACTATCAATAGAAACACTCTAATACTCAGGTAAGAAACTGAGAGTCAGAGATACCCGGGGAAAGCTGTTATGAAAATCCATCTTGTTGTCTGTCTGCGCAAATTCGTGACTGTTCTGGTCTTGTTTTTGTTTCTCACATCGGTACAGTTATATGCTGCTCAAATATGTGATATCAATGAAGACAATGTTGTTCAGGAAGATGACATTGATTTGATTTTTCTGGCCAAAAACCAACCGGCCATTTCTCCGTTTGACCCTAGGGATATCGATCGCAATGGTGTCATTAATACCGATGATGCGCGTCAGTGTGTATGTTTCTTGCCGACAACCTCTGATTGTGAGCCCCCTCTCAACCAATCTCCAGTTGCCAATGCTGGTGCAGACCAGCGTTTAATCCAGGCAGTGTTTGCAGTAGTTAATCTGAATGGCGAAACTTCCGACCCGGACACTGATCCAGTTAGCATTAGCTGGACATTTCAGGAAGTACCTGCTGGTAGCCAGGCCGTTCTGACTGACTCTAATACATTGACACCAAGTTTTACTCCAGATCAATTTGGCCGCTATATCGTAGTGTTAACTGCAACAGATGCATTTGACGCAAGTTCGAGCAGCACGGTAACCATTGAAATTGATTCACCGCCTTCTAATTTGCAGGCCGTCGCTGATTCAGCCAGTGTTGATTCCGGTAACAGTGTGGCTGGAAATCTGTTTGATAATGATCAAGGTGGTACAGGCAGTCTGTCTGTAAGTTCAATCACCCAGAATGCCCAGCAGATAACCCTGGGTTCACAGTTTGCAACTGCTTCTGGCGGCACTTTGACAGTACAGACAAATGGAAGTTTTTCCTATGATTCACCTGTTAATCTGGAATCGCAAATTCAGGAGACTTTTGTTTACAATGTAATCGACCAAGGCAATGCCAGCAGTTCCACTGAGTTGGTCATTACAGTCAATCCTGTAACAACAACGCCTCCAGCAGCATTACAGGCAAATCCCGATACCAATTCATCAGTTGTGGGTGGCACTGCAGTCACAGGAAATGTACTGGACAACGACCAGTTTTCAGGTCAGCAACCCCTTGTGACTGCATTGCCAAGATCAAGTCAGCCGCGTGGAACCTTTTCGCTCAGCAATAATGGCGCATACAGCTACACTCCACCCAGTGCTGCACGATCCGGTTTTGTCGAGCAATTTGCATATCGTATTACCACTCAAAACGGTGCATCTGATACATCATTGATTACGATTCAAGTAGAACTCGCTGCGTTGTTGCCACAAGCTAGAGAGTATATTACTGCAGCAAGTGCTAATGGTTCAGCGATTGCTGGAAATGTGACAAGCAATGATAGTCTGGGGAATCAACCGGCCAGAGTGGTTCCCCTGAGAACCAATTTCAGAACTGGAATTGGTGGATTGTTTACACTGCAAAGCAATGGTGGGTTTACATACCTACCGCCTCAGACTTTGGAGATTATCAGTGCCGAAACATTTGAATACACGTTGATCGATCTTGATGGCCAGCGGTCTGATTCGCGGTTGATAATTGTGGTTTCTCCGGAAGATCGAGCGCCGCTTGCCAATCCCGACTTGGCAACTGTCGATGCAGGCAGTATCGCAATATCTGGCAATGTGTTGGACAATGATGACTTTGGAAATCAACCCACATTAGTTTCACCGGTTCAACTCAATTCAGCGACTGAGCTAGGGGGTGTGTTGACGCTCCAGTCCAATGGTGTATTCAGTTATACATCACCTCAAACCCTGGATACTCCCACTCAACAGGAGATTTTTGATTACACAATAACAGATAATGACGGTCAAACCAGCTCCTCGACATTGACGATTACTATCAATCAGGGGAATCGCATTCCTGCCGCTAACCCGGATCAAAATAGTGCTGTTATCGGAGGGCCGGAGATTTCAGGTAATGTTTTGATTAATGATGTATTAGGTGATGAACCGATTCAGCTTGGCGGTGTTCAATCTGGTTTGACTACAGATCAGGGAGGTGTGTTCAATCTTGATGTTAACGGTAATTACACGTATATGCCACCTGCACAACTGAATGGTAGTGTATTTGATGAGCAGTTTAATTATATGATTACCGACAATAATGGCGATGTCAGTTCATCGACGCTGACAATCATGGTAACTCAGGCTGATATTCTGCCGCTTGCAAACCCTGATACCAATACAGCAACTGCAGGTGGTACAGCAGTCATAGGAAATGTGCTGGTCAATGACAACCCGGGTAATCAGCCAACTTTGGTAACGCCGGTTAATCTGGCTGATCCAACATTTGGAGACAGTTTCAATTTGATTGCCAGTGGTGAATACACCTATATGCCACCAGCAAATGTCACCGGAGTTCTCCAGCGTGTGTTTAATTACACCATCACAGACAATGACGGACAGACCAGCTCCTCGACAGTGACGATAACGGTCAATCCACAACCGGTTATGTTGGTGTGTAATCCTGATCAAGGTGATGTGACAGCGGGAAATGAGTCTATTCAAGGTAACGTGTTGACAAACGATATAACCGATGGACAACCAATCCAGGTTACAACGCTAATCATTGATAATACGGATAACGGTGGTTCATTCAATCTGCAGGCTGACGGTAATTTTATCTATGCTCCACCAGCATCGGTGCCAGGTGTTGTCACGGATGAGTTTTCTTATACAGTCACCAGTACGCAAAACCCGGATGAAAGCTGTAACTCGACAGTAACAATCACCATTAACCAGGAAGATTTGATACCACAGGCCAGACCGGACCAGAATAGTGTTACCGCAGGCACTGGCTTTATCAGCGGTAATGTTTTGAGCAATGACGATCCGGGAAACCCGGTTACAGTAGTGACAGCACAAAGTATCAGTCAAACCAGTATTGGTGGATCATTCACGCTCAGTGATGATGGTTCATATGCGTATACACCACCTTCATCGGTTCAAGGCGTTGAGACAGAGCTGTTCAATTACACCATTTCCGATGCTGATCAACAAACCAGTCAGTCAACGCTGACGATTACAGTCAATCCAGTCAACCTGGTGCCGTTTGCCCGCCCGGATACAGCCAGTGTCAAGGCCAGAGCTGGAAGTAATGGTGTTCAGGGCAATGTACTGGATAATGACGATTTAGGTAATCAACCATCTGCTGTCACACCTATCGTCAATGCGACAACTCAAAATCAGGGCTTGTTGAATATTGGAGCTGATGGAATTTACTTGTATAACCCGCCTGAGCTTTTGTCAGGTATAGCCACCGAGGTATTTGATTATGAACTCATTGACAATGATGGTGAAATGAGTGTTTCAACGCTTTCCATCACCGTGACGCCTGCATGCAGAGCTCAGGATGATCAAAACAGTGTTGTTGCAGGCTTAGCTGGTGGCTTTTTAAGTGTGGTTCAGCGAAATCGTGCGACCGGGAATGTTGTTAGCAACGATCTATTTTGTACACCGACAGTATCGGTGACCCCGATAACCCAGCAAACCAATTTGGGAGGATCGCTCACATTGCAGAGTGATGGCAGTTATGTGTATCTAGCGCCTACATTTGTGGCTACACAACAAAACGATGTCTTTAATTACACTGTGACTGATGCCGAGGGCGACTCCAGTGACGGACAGTTAACAATTACCGTTTTTCCGGATTTGTTACCTAACGCTGTTAATGACTCAGATACAGCAAGTGTTGGAGGGCCGGATGTAACAGGAGATGTGGCAACAAATGACGAGTTAGGGAATCAACCGACAATTGTAACCTTGCAGGGCAGTAATGTTGGATCGTTAGGTGGAACTCTCACTCTGCAAAGTAACGGTCAATACAGTTATACGCCACCAGGTCCTGGAAGTTTTGGTTTTTCAGTCAGCCCGGAAGAATTTACTTATCAATTAACAGATGTTGATGGTGATACGAGTACAGCGACACTGACGTTTATTGTGTCCAATTTTTAATCAATTCACGCTGATGATTGCAACTGAGTTAGTGTAGCCTGGATACGCTTCAGCGTCATCCGGATTTGGTTCGGATCAAGCTAACGAGTCCATTGAGAGGACGGATCAATATCACTTAAATGTTATATTGAATACTCGTTAGGTGGATGGCGTGCCTTATCCACCTTACAGTGGATGGATAAGATAGCAAGAAAGGTTTTTCAGCAACAGCAAAATAACGGAACCCGCCTGCCTGGATTAAACGGGAAAAGGATACAAACATGAAAAAAATTTATACTGGAATAATAACCATTCAAGCATTGCTGTTAAGCACCCATATTCAGGCAGTCACCTTGGGTTTTTTCCCATCGTCGGCCAATCTGACTGCTGGTGATCCGTTTTCGGTGGATTTGCGGGCAACCAATGTCGGAAATAATGTCGCAATCGGGGATTATGATTTCGATATCAGTTTCCAGTCATCTGCTTTAAGGCTGAATGATGGAGGTGTAGTATTCGGTAATCAATTACAGCAATCAGGAGTGGCAAGTCTTCAGTCAGTTACAGTAGGTGATGGAGTCATCAACATTGCTGAAGTGTCACTCAATGATGCGAGTATTCTGAATGCGTTACAAAGCGATGATTTTACCATCGCTACGCTTGATTTTACTGCACAGGAAACCGGTCTAAGCCAGTTAAACCTGTCAGTCAATGCTTTAGGAACCCAGGCTGGTTCAGCAGTTACCCCGACTACCTTGAATCCTGCAAATATTCGGGTTTTGGATTTGTCGCAGTTGACACCGTTACAGCGGGAATCTCGTCGAGCCCTGATTAATGTCTGTGGTGGATTGGAGACCAGTGTTGGGACATTGTCGGCGGATCAGCAGGACCTGGCTGCTATTTCCTGCGCCTTGGTCAGAGATGTGAGATTGAATGAAGATACGTTAGGTAGTGCTTACCAGAACGTTGCTATCGAGGAAACGTTCGCAACAGCAAATATGGCGATCAGCTCTATTATCGGTCATACCAATATGTTGCGTAACCAACTGGCCAATCGCAGAAACGCCAGCAAAATTAAAGACCTCAGTGAATTTGCAGATAGTGGTTATTTATCGCTTGCTGCATTGGGGCTGGACAGCTCCAGAGGTGGGTCAGCCGGCAATTCGGATGGCTTGGCATTCTCTGAGCGCTTGAGCGGGTTTATTGATGCCACTGCCAATTTTGGTGAAACCAATCAGACTCAACGCGAGGTTGCGACACATTTTAACAAGGAAGAAGTGACTGCAGGTGTCGATTACCGCTTTACCGAATCATTCGTTAGCGGTTTGGCGATGACGTATTCGAACGCCAACGCCAATTTTCAGAAGTCATTCGATGTCTCGGGTGGTAAAACTGCTGAGCAAGGTTATCGTGGTTCGCTGTATTCATCGTATTATCTGGATGATTTTTATGTTGACGGCATACTCAGCTTCACCCGCCGAGATTACGATATCGAACGCAATATTATTATTCCCAGCCAGAATATCAGACGTCAAGCCAAGGCGGATACCGAGAGTGATCAATACGCAGCCAGTCTGGCGCTTGGCTACAATCTACAATTACAGGGATTCGATCTGAATCCATATGCTCAAATGTCCTACACTCGTCTTGAAATCGACAAATTCACTGAGCGAGGGGCACAAGGTTTGAATTTGAATGTTGATGACCTGAATGTGGAGTCACTTGAGTCAGTGCTGGGTGGTCGACTGGCCTATGCATGGAGCCATACATTCGGCGTCCTGATTCCACAGTTCAGAGCGGAGTGGCATCATGAATTCAAGGAAAACAGCAATGTATTGAAAACCAGCTTTGCTAACGACCCCAACAATCCCGCTAATTCTACCAGTCTTCTCAATGATAACCCTGACCGCGATTTTGCAGTGATTGGAGTCGGTTTGTCAGGTGTATTCAGAGGTGGTGTGCAGGTTTATTCAGCGTTTGAAACCTTGTTGGCGCAGAAAGATACATCGAGCCATAAATTTACAGCGGGTTTCAGAATGCCTTTTTAATACAACATGAATTATGTTGAACTCTACAGAGCAGCAGCAGGATTTGGTTGTAGCGATAAAACTGAACTCACTGCAGTTTTGAGGATGTATCAGGAAGACGAAACCACAGGTAGTAAATACTGATTCAGTTTCAAGATATCATCTTGATGTAACAAGCCACTGGCAAGCCTCAACCTTAGCCAGGCAATCAGATAGCGATGTTTTTTTTCAGTGAGATCGCGTTTCGCCTTGTATAAATCGGTTTGGGCATCCAGCACGTCGACTACGGTGTGAGTGCCTGCTGAGAGTCCCTGCCGGGTCGCCTGGACAGTGCTTTCAAAGTTTTTGACCGACCCCTGTAAAGCTTCAATCTGACGAATTGCATTGAACACTGTAAAGTAGTTGTTTTTGACATCACGCAGAATAGAACGCTTTAATACTTCCATCTTGTGCTGACTGGCTTCATGCTGGTAGTGAGCTTGTCTGACTTTGGAATTGATACCGCCGCCACTGAAAATCGGTAACTTGACTTTAACGCCGATCACCCCGGTTTCACCCCGTTGTCCGAAGGTACTGCTATTGTCCTGAAAGGCAAATGATGAGTAGCCTTCAATAGTCGGGTAATGCCCTGTTTTCTCGCTGTCAATCACGGTTTTAGCAATCATGACTTCACTCATTTCAGCAATCAGCTGGCGGTTTCCAGCCAGTGCGTAGGTCTGCCATGTGTCAAGATCATCTGGTGTCGGGGATTCCAGGGGAAATGCCTCGATCAGCGGGACCAGATGAGAGTTTTGTGCAGTGCCGATAATTTCAACTAATGCTGATTCAGCTTCAATCAGCGCGCTCTCGGACTCGGCAATTGTCGCGCTGTTTTGCAGATATTTGGCGTTAGCTTCGAGTAGCGCAGTGACCGGCGCCAGACCGAGTTTAAAGCGCAACTGGGCTTGTTCTTTGGTTTGCTTTTGAGCCTCCAGCTCGGCTTTGGTCAATCTCAATGTTTCCTGTTGCAGCAAGACATTAAAATATGCTGTTGCAGTACGCACAATCAAGTCTTGGTAAGCCTGGTCCAGTATGGCTTCAGCTTTGGCGATTTGATAGTCCGATTTGTCCAGTTTTATCCAGCGGCTGATGTCTAGAATCGGTTGATTGATACTCACTTCACCAATATGACTCCAGAATCGCTGAATACCCTGGCTCTGAAAGTTGACTTTTTTATTGCGCAGATAATTCCAGCTGCTGTCTCCAATAGCGGCTATCTCCGGGAGCAATGCAGCGATAGCTTGTGATCTGTACTCGAGTGCAGATTGTCTTAAAGCTTTTTTTTCCAGATATTGCGGGTCGTTGTTATGGGCAAGCTCGAAGGCGGTGAGGAAATCCAGTTGCTGTGCACACGTGGAACTGACGACCAGGCAGCCAGATAGAAAACCAAGCACAAAGACTGTTCTGGAGTGACTACATACCCGCAAAATGTTTAGGATCCAATGGAATGGATGCATGATTACAGCGATTCCAGAATATCTGAAATTTCGACAAACCAGGGTGCCAGACATTTAGTCATACCGGTTTGTTGTGACCAGCGGCTGGCTCGCAGACACACGCTTTGAGCCTGATCCAGAGTGACGCCGACCTTGTCTCCATCCAGGCAATACTGTAGATTCCACCACGGTTTATTGCCTTTGTTACTGAGGATCAGTCCCAGCCGAACTGTAGAGTGAAACACGCCAAACGCATAGAAGTAATCTCTGGCTTTGTTAAGGGAAAAATGATCGGCAAATTCCGGTAGATAATCATCCAGCATACGGGTTTCCAGGTCAGGGTAGTTCGCGACAAATTCATCACCCAGCAGCCAAACCAGATCGTCCAGACGATTGCGGGTTCCGGCGTGTTCCCAATCGAACCACAGCACTTTTTTATCGGCTCTGACAATCGCGTTTCCGGGTCGTGCATCCCATTTTACAAAACGCGGTGTTTTCACTGTAAACAAGGCCAGCAATTTATCCAGTTCCGGCATGGGCGCCGGACATTTGAAATGATGGCCGATGACTGCAGGCCTGTTCAGCAAATCAATAATCCACTGTTTATGATTGCCGATCACAGATAACTCCTGGTCAAGCTGATAATCCGAGCCGATTTTCTGAATTGTGGCCAGGCTCTCGATTGTATTGCTCAGCAACTGGTGAAAATAGTCAGTGGTGTCAGTCTGCAAGGCTTGAGAAAGCCGGATACCGTCGATATTCTGTTGCACAAGCAAACGCTTGTGATCTGATTTGATCAGTCTGGGAACATTGCCGCCATGATCACCAACAGTTTTCAATACAGTAGCTTCAGTGTTTAAATGCTTCTGTGAATTACGTTGGGAAGCGATCACTGCGCTACCATTGGTGAGATGCAGTCGACAGGTTTTACGAGACCGGCCACCAGGGTATTCGATATGGTCAATTTTAGATTCCAGCAGTTGTTCCCAGACTTTTGGATGTAACTGCCTCCTGCGTTTGTTAACGGATTGATTCGCAGACTGCTTGTGTTTACGCTGGTTGAATTTTTTTATTTTATTGCCCATAACACCATGCAACCGTTTAATTGTTAATGTTCGACAAACGCTCGTGAAAAGCTTCTTTGCAGAGGAGTGATCAGATAATTCAGCGCAGTTCGTTCCCCGGTGACAATCATGACTTCGGCTTGCATACCTGGATGAATGGGGATTTCCTTGAACAAGCTTTCCGGGCTTTCAGTGATTTCAATTTTGGCCAGAAAATAGTCTGTTTGCGTGACCTGGTCGGTAATGCGATCTGCAGAAATCAGCTTGACTTTGCCATCAACCGGCCTGGAGCTGCGTTGACTGAAGGCGGTAAAGCTAATTTTAGCTGGCTGACCGGCCTCAACAATGTCACGATCTTTGGGGTCGACTTTAGCATCAATAATCAGTGACTGACCTTCAGGAACAATGTCCATGATGATTTGTCCCGGAGCGATAACGCCGCCAATCGTATGTTGTTGCAGGTTTACCACGGTTCCGTTGACTGGCGCACGTAACGCGGTGCGGAGTAATCTGTCCTGTTCCTTGCTGATGGCATGTTGCAGTTCAATCATCAGTTGACGATCTTCCTGCAGTCGTTGATTGACTTCCTTCAATCGGTTGTTGCGGATGGCTTCTTGTTCGGAATCGAGGACACCAAGGTCTTGTTGTACAGCATGTAATTCAGCCTGTTTGTCTCTGATTTCAGATAAAATGTTGGCTTCTCTGCTTTGCAGGGTAAACAAGTCATTGCGAGTCAGTAATCCCTGGCGGACATATTGCTCGGTTAAACGTTTTTCATTGCTGATAATCGACAATTGCTTGTTTATAGCGCTGAGACTGGCTTTAATATGTTGAATCTGCTGTTTAAAGCGTATCCTGCGCTCGCGAATATTGGTCATCTTCTCCTGTATGATTCGGCGTTGCTGCTGGAAGAGTTCACGTTGGCCGTTAATTGCTTGCTGCAACTTAAAATCTGGCGTATTTGTCATTAGATCGGCGAAAATGACTTGAGCTGCTCCGGCGTATTCAGCTTCCAGCCGTGCTTGACGAGCTTCGGCAAGTATCAGTTGCGATTGCAGTTTATCGAATTCAGCCTCGACCTGGGTATCGTCAAGTTTGATCAGGGTTTGACCGGCTGTAACATGGTCGCCGTCGGTTACAGCGATTTCGGTAATGATGCCACCCTCAAGATGCTGGATTTGTTTACTGTAACCATCGACGCTGACAACTCCAGGGCTGATCGCCGCAGTACTGAGTGGCACCAGAGCCGACCATCCGAACAACAAAATCAGAAATGATGCCAGGACCAGATAACCGGCCCGGATCAACGTCTGAATGCGTTGTTGAAGACTATGTTGTAAATTGTCAAGCAGGAACTGACTGTGTGTTTGTCCGTGAAAGCTGGCAATCGCATGTGAGTGCTGTTGATCGCGTAAATTATTCATGTTTCAACAACGTCAGTGTGGCTGTCGAGCGTCGTTTATCTGCCTGGTCTCTGGTTCGCCGTGCAGTGGGTTGCTCTGCTTTTGAAATGGCTGGCTGACGACTCGTTTCAGAGTATTGATCAGGCTTGTGCTGTTGATAGTCTGTGTTTGTTGTTATGCCTGGTGATTGTTCATGTCCGCGTTTTTTGTGCAGTCTGCGAGGTTTGATTCTGGGTGACCGGATTGTTGCGCTGGAACCATGTTTTGTAGGGTAAAGTTCCACGATGTTGTCGGCCATAGCCAGCATTCCGGGATCGTGAGAGATAATGATCAACATAGTGCCTTTGGCTTTGAGGCGTTTGATTGCCTTGCTTAGCGTAACCCGACCATCAATATCCAGATTGGCATCGGGCTCATCCAGTACCACCAGTGCCGGATTCCTGAACACAGCCCTGGCCAGAGCAATGCGTTGGCGTTGTCCGCCTGAAAGCTGTGTGCCTCCTTCACCGATCTGGGTCAGATATTTATCCGGTAACGACATAATCATGTCATGCACACCGGCTGTTTCAGCCGCTTCCACGACGGATTGCAATTGACTGTGGTCCATACGGGCAATATTGTCCTGGATGGAACCGGCAAACAATTCCACATCCTGTGGCAAAAATCCAATCAGAGTGCTGCGTTCATTGGCAGTCAAAGTATGGATATTGGCATCGCCGAGAATAATGCGCCCGTGGCCTGGCTTGACAAGTCCGACCAGTAATCGTGCCAAAGTGGATTTACCTGCCGCAGTCTGACCGCCAATACCCAGACAATGACCAGGTGTCAATCTGAAACTGATATTATGTAGAATCGGTCCGGATTGCTTGTGATAGCGATATCCAACATGATCGACTTTGAGTCGCTGACCCGGCAATGGTGGGACCGATGCCTGTGTACTTTGTAAAGTTGGCGAACTGCTGAGCCGTTTGCTGACATCATCAAGCGCATTTCTGACCTGTAAAACCGATTTCCAGGAATTAATGGCCTGCTCCATTGGTGCTACTGCACGGCGCATCAGCAACACACTGGCAATCATTGCGCCTCCGGTTAACTGATTGTTCATGATCAACCAGGCAGCACTGCAGACAATGGATACCTGCAACAGGAAACGGAAAAACTTGGCTACCGAGCTGATGCAGGTTGTTCTGTACTGATTATGTGCATGCAGCTCAAGACTGCTTTGGTTTTTGCGATTCCAGTGGTTAATGAGTTGCTCGCGCATACCCATTGCTTCAATGGCTTCAGCATTGCGCATCACCGAGGTGGCATAATCCATCAAGTGATTTGTTACATCATGTGAATGTTTCGATTGCTTGCGGGTTGTATATTCATTGACAACAGCCAGTCCGGCAAGCACCACAACTCCAAACAAGGTTATGCCGCCAATCAAGGGATGCAGAATAAACAGCACAGCAATAAAAAAAGGTGCCCAGGGTACATCCAGCAGTGACAACAAGGTATTACCGGACAAAAAATTTCTGACAATGGCAAGGTCATCGAAAATTCGAGCTGAGGATGTTTGATGTTTTTGTACAGAGCGGGAAATGCTAGCACTGAGTAAATGGCTGCTCAATTGCAGATCCAGCCAGCTGCCGACTTCCTTGAGGACCGAACTTCTGACATATTCAAGAATGGCCAAAGTGACCAGAGCTAAAACCGCCAGTAAGGTCAGAAAAATAAGTGTATCTGAATTTTGATTGGGGATAACACGGTCATACAGTTGCAGCAGGTAGACCGGTACGGTCAACATCAGTAAGTTGACAAAAAAACTGAACATAACAATAGCCACACAAGCCGGTTTACAGGCTTGCAGATGCATGTTCAAAAATTGATTGAGCTTTTTTTCAGCCAACTCTATGTCATTCCATTGCAGAAAAGAAGCACACAGTACGTTCAAATGCCAGTAACAGACACTTCAAAACCTGATTGGAGCTTCCTGCATGTTTGTAATTGATTAATTAATTTAAGACTCGCCAGTACCAGTTGTAGCTTGTTTTAAGCAAGTACTGACGAGACTTTTCATCGTTAAGCTGTTACCAACGACTAACCATAGTCGTAGTCGTAGCCTTCATACGATCCACCGGATCCGGAACCACCATAATAGTTATGATGTCCGTGAGCGGAACCTGAGCCGGAGCCCTTGCCGTGTTTACCACCGGATCCAGAACCACTTCCATGTTTACCGCCTGAGCCGGAACCCGAGCCACTGCCATGTTTACCACCGGAGCCGGAACCTGAACCATAGCTATAATAGCCACCGGAGCCGGAACCCGAGCCACTACCATGTTTACCGCCGGAGCCTGAGCCCGAACCATAGCCATAATAGCCGCCAGAACCCGATCCGGAGCCTGAGCCTTTACCATGCTTACCGCCGGAGCCTGACCCCGAACCATAGCCATAATAGCCGCCAGAACCCGATCCGGAGCCTGAACCTTTAACATGCTTACCGCCGGAGCCTGACCCCGAACCATAGCCATAATAGCCGCCAGAACCCGATCCGGAACCTGAACCTTTACCATGCTTACCGCCGGAG
>JAHZJL010000021.1 GCA_022600935.1 Gammaproteobacteria bacterium | reverse complement strand
TGGGAGTACCGCTGGTGTAGCGTTCATGCGCATATTGCAGGTACACATGATGGTATAGTCGATGTTGCGCCATTATTGAACATAGTTGGGGACTGGAAAGCATTTTTGAAACGAATGAACAATCAACAAGTAGACGAGTTTGAGAAACACGAAAGAACTGGAAGGCCACTGGGTGATGAGTCTTTTATCAATAACATTTCAAACATTATAGGTAGAGATGTGAGACCTAAAAAACCGGGACCTAAAGTGAAGGACAATTAAGTATTGTGTCCCCGGAATTACGTTAAGATATTCATTATTATCCATCAAGCACTTTATTAAACTCTAAAAGCTGTTCCTTCCCAAGTATTGTAATTGGGCATGTACACTGGGCTGACATTTGTGGAAATGCCTTGTCAACAATATCCGGGTTTTGGTAATTGCGGACAGAAACATGTTGATCATTGGTGAATTCAACTGATTTGATTAAAAATAGATGATCTGCATCCAATTGCTGGCTCAGCCAGGCTGCCAGTGAGTCTGACGTTATTTCCCATGTTGCAGGAATTTGAGCCTGGTTCAGCTCCTCTATTTCAGGTAACCAGATTAATTTTGATATTCCCTGATTGATCTTGTCTCGAATAGATTGGACAGAAGGCGCAATTATCATTTTGGGCCTGAGGCTGGCGAGCAGATGCCCGAACTGGTGCATGGTGAGTATTGCCATCTGGTGTGCCGCCAAATCACTGAATTGCCATTTGGATTGCAACTGCCTGACTTCATCAGCAAATGGACCGCCTCCAGGAACAATCACAATCGGTTGATGTGCGTGCTTGAGAATCTGGTCAAGCCAGTCTGTCAACCGACCATCATAAGCCAGGCTGCCCCCAATTTTGACGACACTGACCATACCGGCTTTTCTTGACTTAACCGACGACTGGAAGGTCTTGACCCAGCACTGAAAACAAAGCAGCGGCTTTATCAAAGGTTTCCTGATATTCCGATTTTGGATCAGAATCTGCAACAATCCCTCCACCTGCCCAAAACCGGATGGTGTTATCCGAACGGACCAGGGTGCGGATCGCTATATTTGTGTCCATATTACCGTCAAACCCTATCCAGCCGATACCACCGCAATAGACACCACGCCGATCAGGCTCCAGTTCATCGATAATCTCCATGGAACGAATTTTAGGGGCTCCGGTTATCGAGCCACCGGGGAAGCACCCACGTAATAAATGTAATGCATGACGGTCTTCGTCCAAATCACCGGTGACAGTGCTGACCAGGTGATGGACAGTCTGGAAACTTTCCACATCGAATAATACCGGCACTTCAACACTGCCGATTGCGCTGCTTTTACCGATGTCGTTGCGCAGTAAATCGACTATCATCAGGTTTTCGGCCTTATCTTTGGCACTGTCAAGCAGTGCTTGCTTGAGTTCAGTGTCACGTTGCGGATTTTCGCTGCGAGGCCGGGTTCCCTTGATTGGTTTGGTTTCAATTTTATCGTCAATGACTGACACAAAACGTTCCGGTGAAGAACTAAGGATATCGACTCCAGGCAAATTCAGATAAGCAGAAAACGGAGCCGGGTTGGTTTCGCGCAAGCGCTGATATAAATCCCATGAGTGACCTGAACAGGTGCCATGAAAACGCTGTGCCAGATTAACCTGGTAACTGTCTCCTTCAAAAATATAGCACTGAATTTTTTGAAATGCACTCGAATAACCTTCCCAAGTGAAATTGGATTGTATGCCTGAAGTCATTTGAAACTGATCATACTGTTCGGGCTCTTCCGGATACACGCTGAATTCCAGTTTTAACATCTCCCAGATTGCAGCAGTTCGGCTATCCCGGCCTTGCGTGACAATCCAGCTTTGTTGCTGATGATGATCGACAACCACCATCCAGTCGTATATTCCGACCATCATATCCGGTATCGATTCATTATCTCTGGCAATACCAGGCAGTTTTTCGATACGTCGGGCCAGGTCGTACCCGAAATAACCAATAGCACCACCACAGAACGGCAAATCTTCGAATGATTGAACGACCGGGCTCAGGGTCTGACGCAAAATCTTAAACGGGTCTTCAATGGATTGTCGGGTGCCCGATAAAGACTTGATTTCGGTTTGTTCACCTCTGGTAATCACGGTACAAAACGGTCGTGCGGCAATGACATCATAACGTCCCAGTTCTATTGCTGGATAACCGCTGTCCAGATAAACCGCCCAGGCTTCATCAGCCCAGGGACTGAACAATCGGGCTGTATCCTTTAAATAAGGCAGTTCTTCAATTCTGGGGATATGAGATACATTCAACATAACAGTGTTTTACCTGCAATACTGGAGTGACCTGCCTGATCATTGTGATATTGATTTAACATGAGCGCCACAGCAACTGCCGGGGCATGATCAGAAATACAATCTGTGTTGGTTATTGTTGATTGTCGATTGTGATTGAATTGAATACAATCTTCAAATTGTCGGTAATCGAGCGCCATCCTGGTGGCGATGTCCTCAATCAGAAATCGTCCAACCCCGGCCCCGACCACCAATGGTTGTTTGACAGTCTGTTTGTTGAGGATATTCTGGATGGCACTGACAAGCGTCGACAATTGACGTTCTTTAATTGATTGCGCTAAATCGAACCAATCGCGATCTTTTGCAAACTGGGCATCAAGACCAATCATTCGAGCCAGACGCCGCACACTGTCCGGCCTGGTTTTAGCTCTGCCATCTGCAGTTTTACCTTGATCAGCATTGTCCGGCAATTGGTTCAATATGCGGTAGACATCAGCCATTGTTGCGAAATACTCTGCTACCACCGGAACTCGCATTTTTTGGAACTCTGCATCCTGGCATACCGCCATTACCGGAGTTCTAACCACTCCGGTATAAACCAGTTCACCTGACACCAAGCGTTCAAAATCGCTTTGAGCTGAAGTCTTTAACTGATGGTTTTCAATCACCATAATATCAGTTGTGGTGCTGCCGATGTCGATCAACAAAACATTTTGAACTGCCGTTGTCATTAAATGCGCACTTGCCTGCCAGTTTGCTGATGCAATCAAGGCGTAGTGTTCGGCAAAGATTTGCTCAATCGGCAACACTCTGTGCTGGCCGCAGAAGACCCAGGTATTGTTATCAGGTAAAACACCTGTCAAATGTTTCAGGATAGCCTCGACACCTTGGCCTCTGTTTTCAAACAAATCAACCAGTTCTGCTGTCATGGTGACAGCATGGCGACACAGCTCCAATGATTTAACATCAAGTTGCTGTTTAATGCTAGAAATCGCCTTATCGAGTTGATCAAGACCAAGCCAAATTGGGCAGGCCACGTGACAAACAGCCAGAACATCTCCACTTACAGAGAGATGAGCAGCTTTCAAATGTGCGCCGCCAATGTCCCAACCAATAATGTCAGTGTGCATGGCAATGATCAATTGTGATTCTAACAGGTGTATGATACTCAGGCTTTGCTGAAACACCCGATACACCTTGTCCTGTAAAACACTGCAGAATACATTCAGCCGGATTCATTGATAATGCCTGCCTTAAACCGGCATAAGAGGTTGTCAACCTCGGATTAATCTCAAGCAATACAGGTCCTGATTCGGTTTCCACAACATCAATCCCGACATACCCTTTCAGGCCAGGTATGATAGCAGCAATTTGCATAACCAGACTTTTATAAAAGTGCCAAAATCTGGTCTGCTCTCCGACAATCGTTCCGCAAAATCGTATCAAGTCCTGGTCTGGTTCAATGAGTTGTTGATTATACGAAAGTATCCGAGACTGGTGTCCATTAAACACCACTGACAAACTGGCAGCCTGGCCTTCAAGGAATGGTTGTTTGACCAATCCAGTGCATTGTTCTGTTTGTTTGAATCTCTCTATACTGGCTTTGTCAGGCAAGATATGAATACCTTCAGAGCCAACCCCATCGTCCGGTTTTATAACAATCGGAAATGAATAATCCACGATTGAATCAATTAAATCTGTTTTAATAACCGCGATGCTTTGTTCAGCCAACAACTGACTGGTTTTGATTTTACTGGCAGTCATTTCAACGGCTACACTGGAGCTGTTGAGCAATAATGTATTGGCACGTTCGACATCCCGACATAAAGTCTGTAACAGTCCGCCTGATTCGGGGGCAATAATGAATACAGCATCGACATATTGTATGGCATCAAGCCAGATTGTTCTGAATCCGTGCTGGTGTGTTATCGGGACAACCTGAACATGTTCTCGAAAATGTTGCAATTCAGGAAAGCTCAAGCGTTCGTCAAGTAATATCTGGATGTCAGCCTGTTGACAGTCAACCAGATCTGTGACAATGGCTTGTAACATCATCGTTGCTTCTGCCAGCAGGGACGGCGGCAGTGATGATTCAATCAGTCCGCCAGCAGTCAGATATTCAACAACCAGTATTTGCATGTCTATTGATTACTCTGCTAGCTTAGTTGATTTTATTAACGCAGCTTTTTGACAACTGAATGCAAATAATTCCGGTCATTGATCTCAAAAACGGACGTGTTGTCCATGCCCGTGCAGGTTTGCGTCAGCTATATCAACCCGTACAATCTGTGCTGTGTCACACAGCACAGCTTGAGGATGTGATCCACGGCTTTTTAAAACTGTTCCCTTTCAAAACCATCTATGTGGCCGACCTGGATATGTTGTCCGGCGAAGGCGATCATTCAACTGTCTTGCAAAAGCTAGTCGAGCAGTTTACCGATATTCAGTTCTGGATCGATCAAGGATGTAAGGTTGACCCGGATCAATATCCAGAAAACTGGATACAGGTCATCGGAACTGAATCAATTGATTTGGATCAACAGCCAGATGAAATCAGTTTGTCTTCTCGTCGTATTTTATCGCTTGATTTCAATAATGAGATTATCGGCAACAATACTATTGCCAATTGCCCGGAATACTGGCCTGACCATGTCATTGTGATGACGCTGAACAGGGTTGGCACAAATTCTGGCCCGGACTGGCAACGCCTGCAGACAGTATTGAATCGTTCAATGCACAGTCATATTACTGCGGCTGGCGGTATCCGGAATCAAGACGACCTGCTTAAACTGTCGCGTTATGGTGTCGAAAACGCTTTAATCGCAACCGCATTGCATTCGGGACAAATCAGCAGTGATGACATTCACATGCTATCCAGATCTTAAACAAGCAGCACCTGTTTAATCGTAAGTGATGACCGAAACATAACAGCATTACAACCACTAAAAACCTGTTCAAGATCTCGCTGAATGGCGTATGCGACATTAAAAATGGACTCAAAATGCTCACAGACTCCAGTAAGCTGTGCTTTCTCGCATGCTGTTGACATGCACTCCATTCATTGATCAAGATCTTGAACAGATTCTAACACTCGATTCTGGCCAATTTTCAAGAACTGTAATCATTAAAAAATCGCCACTCCGAAAATGCCGGAGTGGCGATTATCAACAGTACTGGTCAACTTTGAGACACGTTAGCCTCAGTATTTCATTATCCTGCTGCAGGGCTATGGTTGATGACTCAACCCCTTGCCTCAGAATTAACGCAGTACTGATGCAACCAACAGATCTTGCGCAGGTTATCAGTTAGCTGCGAAAGGATGCTCAGTCGCTTTGTGCGAAACAACTTCAATTGCTGTTGGCTTGCATGCAATTGCACGCTCAATCGCTTCCTTGGTTGCTGCGTAGTTGTAGTCCTGAATTTTCTTGTCGTCATCAGCCAACCAGTGGATGAAAACACCAACACAGATAAACAGGTCTTCAGCTTCATCAGCAGGAATAATTCCTTCCTCAACACAATCAGTAACAGCCATCGCAACACCACGTTGCGCAGGACCGAACATCTGAGTGGCTTGCTTGCCGTTTTTAATTGTCACTTTGTTAAACATCAATGTTGCAGGCTTACACATTAAATTTGGAGCAACCACTGCAAGCAGACTGGTAAATCCATCTTTATTGTTAGTCAGACTGTTGGCAAATGCTGTTTCAGCTGCACTACCACGTGGTCCTAAAATCAAATCGATATGTGCAACCTCATTTCCGTCACCTTGTAATGACTCTCCTACTAACATTTTTTTTACTTTTGACATCGTATTTATTGCTCCTTGTGAAAATAAAACTTGATTAGAAAAATTTAAGCTCGGGTTATAACTCAACATCCGGCACTTTAATACCGGGTTTGCCAGATCAAAGAGGTATTGAACATCCTGAACAAAATAACTTTCAGAATTGCTGACGTGGCAACAACTCAATCAACACTCACAAACAGATCCCTACAGCCAGAAGCCGTATTGACTCAGCAAGTTAGATTAAAGACATTGATGCGTTCTGAATGATCAATTCAGAAAATCGCCCCCTCAATACTGCACCAGGAAAAATGACTTGTTCAAATCCTGGTTATTTGATGTATTTAACAGAATTCGCGATCCCGCCAGAGTCACCTAACTAAACAACCAAATACAACAAAAACCACTGACTGTTTCAATCATTCATTTTTGCCTTGTTTACCAGTTCATCGGCAAATACTGTTGCTACAGTTAAATCTGCCGTTGTCCCTGGGTTGATTCCCAATTGCTTGAATTCATCATCCACAGTTTCGAGAACAGTGAATAATGGTTCTGGTGCAACTGGATTGTACGCTTCCAGCTGTTGCTGAATCAGCGTCATTTTCTCTGCCACGATAGCGTTAAAACGATCACCGTATTTGCGGGTGATCAAACTGTCCGGTATCGATAACAGAAAATCTGTAAAAACGGCCAGAGTAGCCCAACGTTTATCCGTCAAACGCTGGCAATAATCCCTGAAACGTGGAATTCCAAATTCAAAAATATCACTGTAACCGGAACAATATTGATATGCGATCCGGTCTCTCTGTATCGCTTCCTGCATTGCTGCTTTAAGCGTCACATCGGGCGCATCAGTAATATCATGCTTCTCGGATTTCCCCATGCCTCCGGGCTTTGCTGCTCTTATTGCCTGATAAACCCAATTGGTATCACAAACAGTGGTTGAATCCAGCACACGATTTAAAGCCTGGTGCAATTCGTTGATGCCACAAGCCTGTTGACTACTTTGCAGTGCCTGCACCAATGGCGCGCACAATAGAACAATGCCAAGATTGGTATTGCACGAGACAGCACTCCGGGTATTCTGTATAGAATAAAAGATTTTTTCTCCTAATGAAAGAGTAAAATCTGTGATTGGGTCCACACAAACCTGTGCGCTGACTCTGAACTGATCTGCAGTCATCTCATGTCCGGCAGAATAAACACTGACGTTTCCCGGTTTATACGCAAGAATGTCCAGCTCACATGCAGTGATCCAGGCAGTTTGAATATGTTTTCTCAGATCAGACTGCAGCTTGTCGCACACTGTTTTTATTGCTGATTTTGCCGATAAAATCTTCTATTAACAGATCTGCGAGCGACACTTCACAAACTTGTTGCAAACCTTTCCATGCTGGCACGCTATTAACTTCCAGCACATATAAACGTCCCTCGGCATCACTGATAATATCGACACCGCCATAATCCATGTCCAGTAATTGAACCGAACGTTCAGCCAGACTGCTGAGATTTTTATCCAGAAATGCTGCTTCACAACGACCACCCTGGGCAACATTATTCAACCAGTCAGTTCCGCTTCGACGCGCAGCAGCAATGGCTTTACCATCGATAACAAATACCCGCCAGTCAAAATGACCGGAATTTCCAGTGGTCAGGAAATGTTGAAAATAATAAATACCTTGATTGTCGTTCACCGTATGTAATGCATCGGCATCGCGTACCAGTTGCAAGCCTTCTCCCTGGGAGCCGAACAGCGGTTTGAATACCAGAGCATGGCCTGATTGCAGCTGCTGTCTGGCAACTTGTAATGCATGTTCACGGTCAGCTAGTATCCAGGTTGGCGGAACAGGGAGACCAGCTTGTTGTAAGATCAGACTTGTCAACGCCTTATCAACGGTTCGCTCAATGACCCGGCCATTGTTATAAACTTTCACGCCTGACTGTTCCAGTCCATGCAAAACATTCAGGTAAAAAACCACTTGTTCCAGAGTTCCTCCGGGTATCCCTCGCACAAATACACCATCTGGAAGACAGGGAAAAAACCCTGGAATTTCAAGGACAGAACCGCTGTTGTCAAGGTGATATGCACAATTGCTCAGCGATACGACGGTTGCATGGAATCCTCTGGTCTGCAGGGATTCAGTCAAACGCTTGCCATGCCAGCCCGGGTCGTCGGTGACAATAGCGATATGGTTTTGCTCGTTCACTGTGCGGCAGACAGATGATAGTTTGGTGTAGAATTACAATCCGAAAGACTGGGTTAACAATGTTTCGTCGAGTTTACCTGCCGAAAAACTGCGTCCACTGTCTAGTGCTGTAACAATCACTCTGGCTGGACTGAACAACATGGGGTCGATCTTGAAGAAGTCATACTCATAATCCTTGAACACATCGGCAAACGGACGACCGTAATCTTTAGAGACCGAGCTTGGCATTTGTTTAGCCAGCGCTTCTGCATCATCATCACTGCCATTGACAAACATTTGAACCTGGCCTGCAAACAAGATTGCATCGTTGGTGCGACCCATAGCCTGGATAAAATCAGGATGTGGTGGAGACAATGGCGCGCTGCCACTCCCATCAACAATGTCATGAATCGGAAATTTCAATTCATGCGCTTTATGCATGGCGACTTCAAGAACACGAGCAACAACCTGCATGCCGCCTGCCAGACTGGATGTCGGCGTCAGAATGATTGTTAAGCGACTCGCACTTAATCCGCATGCTTTGGCAATGCTATCAACCAATTCCAGAGGTGGAACTTTGTCAACTTCCATTACCAGAACAGCTGATTCAGACTTATCCTGATAACCTAATTCCTCATACAATTTTTCTTTCCTGGCCAAAGCTCGTGCCGGACCCGATCCCAGGGCATAGAATGAACCCTTGCCTTCTCCATGCGCCAGACTCCAACCGGCATACTGGCTTCCCAGACATGCAATGACCGGGTTAGTACTGTGTACATTGACAGTCAATGGCCAGCCACTGACGTAAGAGCCATGCGTCAGTGTGACAGTTCCCAGTCCACCCAGGCAAATTTCTGCAACGATTCGGCCTGCTTCAAGACCACCTTTAGCCTGAATTCCTGCATCGATTAGCTGTGTTCCGTTATCCAATCGCTCAACATTGACGCGCAAGGCATCGGCATTATCTGTCAAGCGCTTGACCAGGGGTTGAGCAAGTGTGTTGACACTAACCGTTACTGACATTGTTTTCTCCGTTAAAAATCAGCATATGATACAGAGGCTTTGGGTCAAATGACAATGCAAACTGTTCAACAGGTGTTGATCGTCTAATTCTCAGAATCAATCAATCTCATCTGGCCTTAAACCTGATAACCGTTGACCGATCACTCTGCTACGATCCTGCAATACATTCAATACACTGTACTCAAAATCCCCAGTTGCAGACACTGAACAAATCGGGTCGCCGGGCATAAAATTCGTTCCTGGTTGCGGACGGTCAGCGACCCAGTGTGGCCATGATATTTGTTCGGTTATGGTGATTTCCCGTTCTGCATAATAAATCCTGAATCCGTTTATCTTAGTTTGTTGGTGTGGTTGATCCCACTGCTCACCAGTAAAACAACGAATATGTTGCTTGATCAGTCCATTCTGATAACAGTTGTCATATAAACTGATACTTGACCCTGGTCTGGGATTGACTTCCAGAACAACAATTTGCTGGTCAGCAATCAGACAATCCAGACTGTTCAAACCCATTAAACCGGTGACTGAAACAAGTTGTTTGATCCACTCCCTGAGCTGTATGAACTGCTCATTGGATAGCTTGAAACCACTGATTAAACCTTGCATTACATATGGCCTGGAATGTGAATCCTGGCAGCTGAAATGGCGATGTAACCCAACGATTCGAATGTCCTGAGTGTTGGCCAGAAACAGTACAGAAAATGCAGTCCCATTTAATCGCTGTTGATAATAAAAAGGCCATTCTGTTTGTTGTTGCTGAGCAACGTCTGTCGCTGAAAATATCCCTGCCCCACCCTCCAAATGGTGAAATTTAACCAGCCAGTCCGTTAAATGAGCGGGTTGTTTGAATGCAACACGTGGATAATTGATTTGCAAATCATATAATAACTTAAAAAAACACCTTGGGTTTCTAACAAAATTTACCGCATCAGACGAGTTTCCCAGCACGCGAACATTGTCCTCAAGATAGCTGAGTAATTGTGGGTTCGTATCAACTCCACTACCGTAAATAACAGCGGGTTTATGAGTGAAATCAACTGTTGCTCTGATTGATTCGAGTTTTGATATAACATGCGCCATTGAAACATCAGTAAGTTGTTCACAATGGATACTACTTGAATGGGTATCAAGATCATTGAACCGATCCAGAACAATCACATGCTCGCCAGCGCGTTGCAGCGATTGTGCAATAATACGCCCCGATCTGGCAATACAAATCAATGGCTGCTTGATATTGGATGTTTGATTATCAGCAGACAACACGACGCTGATCAGGTTGTGATCTGTAACAGTCAATCAAATAGATACTGACAACGTTCAAGCATAATCAGTGAGTTGAAGACAGGGGTCTTTGGGGATATCCAGAGTCTGCACAGATGCACCGGACTCTGAGGCAGTCGCCAACATGAACTCAAGTTGCAAGTGTCGTAACTGCCGATTAGCACTATCGATCATGTTTTGCGCTGCCACATGATCATCGATAATACAAAACCCGGTTGGTCCCCAGGAACTCTGGCCCAATCCGACAGCTCCCTGTGCAGCAAACCACTGAACAGCCTCCTCTACGGCGGAACTGGTAAAACGGCCACCTTGCAATTCTGCAAAATGATCACCGACACATTGCTGCAATTCACTGATGACTGACCCGAAAACGGGTAAATCTTTCTCAATGACAGCTGGTAAACCGCACATTAACAACCGATAAGACAGATGTTCGACTAGATGTGCCGGAAATTCAGGTAATTGATCAAACGCCTGAATTTCTTTGTCGCCATGGATGCCAGACGCGGATTGATCGAGTATTAATATAAAACGCCAATTGGCAGGTATCGGTAATTGACTGATGACTGGTGGAATCACTGTATTACTGGCACGTCCACCATCAACCACCAACCCGCCCTGACAGAATGCACCGATACCGATGCCAGATCGGTTGCCTCGTCCCATTAATGCAGCAATTTCTTCCAGAGAGTTTTGTAACTCGAATAACCTGTTCAGTCCCATACCAATCGACATGGCCAGTTGCGTCCCTGATCCTAATCCGGCATGTTCTGGAATGGCCTGATCAATCATAATATCCACACAGTGATTGATCTCATATGCATCCAGGAATTGGCGGGCATATTCCAGACCACGTTGCTGCTGGAAACCTTTAACATTGAGTTGTTGTGACCGGGTCAAACGCATACTGACCCCTAATTCGGAAAGCGCTACGCCGATACTGCCAAAACGCCTGCCCAGAACCCCGGATACATCGATAAAACCCATATGCAGACGGGCTGGTGCATGAACCTCAACGACTGTAGCTGGGAGTTGACTGTTTGATGAAGAACGATC
This sequence comes from Gammaproteobacteria bacterium, assembly GCA_022600935.1. GTDB lineage: Bacteria > Pseudomonadota > Gammaproteobacteria > Methylococcales > DRLZ01 > DRLZ01. The sequence continues at coordinate 9,986 of JAHZJL010000021.1, read as the reverse complement.
GATCAAATGAAAATATCTGTCTTGAATAATTGAATGACATTTTAGTATAGCACCAGTCCTGTCACTGACAGAAGGCGACATGAGTGGTCACGTTATCAAACACGTACAGCAAATCCGAATAACCTGTGCCAGGTTTGATCTTGCGGAAGAGAATAAAAAAGACCCGCTGCATACCACAGTAATGTGGTTCAGCGGGTCAATGTGGAGGGTATTACAATTCGTGATTTATGCAGCCTGAATTGTTTTGGGATGAATTACTGTCTATGAATACATCACATGAAATTCAGAGCTGACCATGCTTAGAAGACCATTGCTTCCAGACGTTTTCTCAGTTTCAGATTCTTGATGTATGGACGCAATTCCTGGGCATTAACACTGTTACTAATCAATCGAGCTGGTGATCTCCTTAAGTCGATGACTTCTATTTTTCCGCCATCCCGGTTGGTGCAAACCAGTATCTCAACATCTTTTAAGTGTAAGGTGACACGCAGACCGTTATCAGTTGCTTGTTCTCCATTTTTGAATTCATCAGCCTGATTTCTTAAAGTAAAGCGAACCAGGTGATCCAGATCCAGCGCATCCAGCTCAGCTTTTGCGTTTTCACTGAATGTTTTATCGATGACATCACAAAAACCAGGCGAACCACTAACATCAACTAACGGTAAATTGGTTTCAGGGTCAATCGCGACTTTAGCAGTCTGCTGATCATTCGATACTTTAAATTCAAATACGCCATTGACATCTTCGCCAAGAACACCGAAAACCACAACATCAAGCCCAGGACCACCATTCCATAAATCTGATCCATCTCCTGGTTTCCAGATAAAAATATCATTGCCTCTGCCGCCAAAAGCGCGATCCCGATTGGATGGATTAAAATGTTCAATGCCTCCTATAACAATGTCATTACCAGAACCACTTGCCATGATATCGACACCAAGCCCACCAATCTGTAAGTCATCACGCCAGGAACCAAAGAGGACATCGCCGAACTGCATTGTTTGATCACGTCCACCACCTGATAAAGCGGGATCTTGTGGTTGAACAAAAGGATTGTTAACTGAATTGTTATCTGCACCAATTTGCACATTCAATGGTCTAAAAAACTTATTGCCTGCAGTTACATAACTTGAAGCGGTCAATGCAGAAAAAGCGAGTGCTGTTACGATTGCTTGTTTAAAAAAATTAGTGTTCATCTTAAATCTCCTGCCCCTTAAGGCTGTATTAAATTAACTTTGTGCAGTTTATTTGAACTACACTCAGTTAGGTGCAGGAGCTGTGCCAAACACTAAATTTTAATTCGATTAAGACATATCTAATTGTTATTTATAGCATTTATTGATTGCTCAGAAATACGTTAACAAACAATTCGATGTCTCAGGACGCGATATATCACGATTAATGCGATATATCATCAATGACAACAGGATACCGTTGCAGAATCTCCGTTGAGTCAGGTTTTCAACACGTTTTATTCACGGCGAATCCCCAGCTTGTTCATTCTTGAACGCAGTGTGCTGGCATTCAGCCCCAAAACATCGGCTGCACCGTCAGCACCACTGATTCGCCACTGGCAGATATCCAGCACATACTGGATATGACGGGTTTCGACTTCCTCCAGTGTCAACAGTTGTTTGCTGGAATCAGCTTCAATACTGGCATTGAACCAGTCACCGAACATCAGTTCTGTACCTGAACTCAGGATCACCGCGCGTTCAATCAAATGCTGAAGTTCCCGGACATTGCCTGGCCAGTGATAGTTTTTTAATAAGGTTAACGATTTCTCAGATATGGTTGAGACGGGTTTGTTGAATTTATGTGCATACAGATTTAAAAAATGTTGGGCCAGTCGTTCGATATCTTCTCTGCGTTCGCGTAAAGCAGGAATCGCCACGGGAAAAACATTGAGTCGATAATATAAGTCTTCTCGAAACTGACCATCTCGAACGCATTGCATTAAATCACGATGGGTTGCTGCAATCAGCCGAACGTCGACCTTGATTGTTTCGCTGCCGCCAACGCGCTCAAATTCACCTTCCTGGAGTATGCGCAGCATTTTGGCCTGTAAGTTGATATCCATTTCGCCGATTTCATCCAGAAACAAGGAACCCCCATCTGCCAGCTCAAAACGTCCGATTTTTTTTGATATCGCACCGGTGAATGCTCCTTTTTCATGTCCGAACAACTCACTCTCAATCAGGTTTTCAGGAATAGCGGCACAATTCAGTTTTATCAAGGCCTGCTCATTACGCTGACTGAGCTTGTGAATACACTGTACAATGACTTCCTTGCCGGTTCCGGTTTCGCCATTGACCATCACCGTGGCATCGGTCGCTGCAACCTGCTGCACGGCATTCAAAACATCTTTCAAACCCTGATCAGCACCAATAACGGTATCCAGACCTTCAATACTCTGTTTTTCCTGTTGGTAGTATTGATTGATGTTTTCAAGTTTTTCGGTCTTCAACTCCATTGACTGGCGCGCTTCGATATCCCGCAATATCAGCGTAAACAGTGCCTGCCCGACCGCTGTAGTGCGTGACAAGGTTGCTTCAAACGGGAACAGCAAACCTTCTTGACGCACCGCCATGTGTTGCTCGGGAATCCATATTGCCTGTTCTGCATCGTGTTCAGATTTGTGCAGATAGTCTTCCAGTACAGTATTCATGGATTCAGAAAACAAATCATAGATGGAATATTGATTGATTTCATCGCGAGTATAACCGAACATCTTCTCTGCAGCCTGATTCAACAAAATGATGTTACCTGCATCAGAAAATGACAGAATTGCATCCATCGCGCCATTGATGGTTTGCATCAGTTGCAGTCTGCTTTCCTGCAAAGCGTTTTTCAGCTTCTGGATCTGCAAATGCGTGGCGACTCTGGCCAGAACTTCTTCGATCTCGAAAGGCTTGGTAATGTAGTCCACAGCGCCGTGCTGAAAGCCACTCACTTTTTTTTCAGTATCCGACAATGCCGTCATGAAAATAATCGGGATATCCCATAACCCCGGCTCTTTTTTGAATGTCTGGCAAGTCGCAAAACCATCCATGCCAGGCATCAGGATATCCAGCAACACCAGATCCGGGGGAAACTTTAAAGCCTGATTGATTGCGCTTTGTCCATCTTCAGCCACCAGTACCTTGTAACCTTCTTCAACCAGCAAATTAAACAACATGCTGATATTTGCCGGTGTATCGTCAACGATCAGAATGTTGGCCTGAATATCCCGGTTATTCTGATTCGCTGCGCTCATTAGCATTCTCCTGAGTGTTCAAGGTGTGTTCAAGTATTTGACAGATTCGATTGATTTGAAAATTCTCTGCGCATGTTGTTAACTTCAGGATAAACTCCGATCTGGACAACTGAGTGGATTCAAATTCATGTAACTGGTCTCTGATTGCCTGAATATCACCACGTTGCGCACATACCAATAATGCTTGCAATTGTTCGGTTGACGGGAGAACATCCTGCATGTCTTTGTTGACAGGGCCGACGTCTGAATGGTTTACATCCGATTCATAAACAGGTTGCAAATCAGTATACAAAACAATCATGTGAAGCAATTGATCAAACTGAATAGGCTTGGCTAAAAAATTGTTCGCTCCGGCTGCCAGACAGCGTTGTCGATGCTCGTCAAACGCATTGGCAGACACCGCAATGATCGCAATAGAGTTTAATTCTGGATTGGTACGTATTGCCCGTGATACGTCCAGCCCATCCATCTCCGGCATTTTGGAATCCAGTAAAACCAGGTCCGGTTTTAACTTTAATATCTGATCGATGCATTGCCTGCCATTCTCTGCTTCGTATAATTCAAGTTCAAATCGCTGTAACCAATCAATCAGCAATCTGCGATTGTCGGGTTTGTCATCGGCAATCAACACTTTGCGCTGCTTGCCTCGCAGCGCAATCACTATGTTATGACTGGCTTCACTGGCCATTTCCCCAGATTCCTGGGCTTGTACAGGTAAATTCAAATCAAACCAGAATCGACTTCCACAGCCAGGTTCACTGCTGACTTGAAGATCGCCACCAAGCAGCGCAACCAATCGCTGGCTGATGGCAAGCCCCAATCCAGTCCCTTCAACAAAACCTTGAGCCGGATTATGTAATTGCTGAAACGAGGCAAAAATTGACTCCAGGTCGTGTTGATCGATTCCGATTCCGGTATCTTCTATCATGAACCGAAACCGATTGTTCACCGATTCAACTATAAACACAACCCGACCTTCCTCTGTGTATTTAACTGCATTATCCAGTAAATTAATCAGGATCTGACTCAAGCGTTGCTGGTCACTATGGACACTGACCCGAGTACTGTCAGCAAATTCACATACCAGTTGTAATTGTTTGTTCCTGGCATGGGAGTAAATGGTATCTTCAACAGTCTTGAGTAATTGACGTAAATTGAACACCACCGGCAATAACTGAAACTGACCGGCTTCAATTTTACTCAAGTCCAGTATTTCATTGATTAAGGTCAGTAAATGCTGTCCAGACTGCTCGATCGTATGCAGGGATTTCAGTTGTTCATCAGGGGATAATTCAGTCCGCTTCAGGAGTTGAGCATAGCCTAGAATACTGTTTAACGGTGTGCGTAATTCATGGCTCATATTGGCCAGAAACTCACTTTTGGCCTGACTTGCACTTTCTGCGGACTCCTTGGCCTGGCGTAATGCTTCCTGCTGGGCTTTACTGAGTGTCATGTCATTGAATGCATGTCCAAGTTCACCCAACTCATCTGCGCTCCGCACTGCGATGCGATAATCGTATTGGCCACGTGCAACTTGTCGGACACCTGATAACAACTGTTTGACAGGCTTGCTTACAGAACGCGCCACCAACAAACTGCCAACCATGGCAAACAAAAGACTCACTGATGCCACACCGAGCAACAACCATTGCAATCGGGTAAAAGGCTCCAATTCCTGATCCAGAGAGCGTTGCAGTACAGCGACAATCGAGACCTGATCATTGGATGCTATATCGACAACAGAACTGATAAAACTGTGTTTGCCCAGTTGCAGTGCATGAGATCCTGAGTCATGCCATGCCACGCCCTGAAAATGCTTGATTAACGCCTCACTTTGCCTTGGGGTCAGTGTCGATGTCAGCAATGCCAGCTGATCTGGATTCCAGATCTGCAATAATGAAATATCAGTTCTGGTCAGTTGCTGTAATTCTTCAACCAGCATTTCGCTGATCTTAAAATTGACACATAACCAGCTAATAACATCCGGCGCCAGAATCGGAACAATAACCATCTGGTACGGCCTGCCTTCTAATAGAACAATTGAGCTGCTCTGACCATGAATCTGGGCCTGCTGTATCACATCCGGTGCAAAAAATTCACCTGTCTGCCGGGGATGTGAGGTATCTGCCCGAAGTTTGAGTTGCGGCGAAACCAGCATGACTGAATCAGCCCCGATTCGTCCTTGCAGGTTCTCCAACGCTGACAAAATTGTTTTACGATCCTGGGTGGCAATCACCGATTTAAAACTGAAATCACTGGCCAGAAAAAAAGCACTTTCAGACAAGCGTAACGCTTCTGCATCGATTAATTGCTCGAAGACACGTTTGGCAACATCCAGATTGGCTTCAATCTGTTGATGCGCGCTCTGACGATAAGCAAAATGAATGATGAATAAAGAACTCAATAGTATGACACTAAGCAATACCAGTGAGAAAAACAGTATCCTGCTTTGAAAGGTTCGAAAGCGAAAAAACGGAAACTTCAATGTCAGCGGTAAAACCCTCGATTAAAGATTGAAACCGATGACGGACTGGAAAACCGATCGGGTTTCACATGGACTTCATAGGTCATACTCTGGTCAGTATCCGGCGCAATGCTGATATGTTCTGTCTGGATCTGGTTGTCACTATCCATATCGCGGTGCCAGAAACGTATCGAGTAATCACCTGTGGGCACTGCCAAATCAGCTTTTCCGTCATTATCTGTTTTGCTAAACAATGGAGTATCGACAACAACAACATAAGCGGACATCCAGTCGTGAATGTTACACCCCAGACTGACCACCCCTTCCCTGTCAAAAACAATCGGTTCGGTCGGCAAACCTTTATAGAGCGGAATTTCGAATGTTTTTGCCGGTGAAAACGAATACACGTGATGGCGAATCTGATCGTGATTGGGAAAACTCACCGCAGTCCCGACTTGAACCGGAGTGACATGATTGACAAACGTCTTCTTGATCTGATCAATAATCACTGGTGAGTTTGATACTGTGTCTGGCATCGCTTCAACATGCGGATTTTCAGGGTATACACTGACAACCACATCGCTTAAGGGTTGGCCATCCTGATCCTTCACAGCAATATTCAATTGCTCGGCGCCACTGTCAAACGACATAATAACAATGAGTAATTGAACCAGAGCATGAATGAATTTTGATATGTTCATCATATTCAGTATGACCTGTTAAAACCGGTAATTGAAAGCAACCTGAAATACATTGTTGCGATAAGACCAACTGCGCGCATGTGAAGCAATATGCCGATATTGCAAATTAATCAAAGCCTGACCCTCCAGCAACGCGTAACTGGCAGTCGCTGAGTAGACGTTGGTCAACCCGTCGGCACGATACGCCCAGCCTGGAAATGCATCGTCATTAACAACAGCATCGACAATCGACTGGATTTCTGCCGCTTGTGAATTAGTGTTAACCGAAACAATATCACCGGCTCTGAACGTATAGCCAATATTCACCAGAATGTGTTCTGTCAGCGCCAGTTTGAGTTGGGCTTTGGCAGAATGACCGATTAAATCGAACACCGAGTTTGACAGATTCGGGGTCAAACCAGTCTGAACCAATCGCACATCAGGAATCGACTTGCCGTCATCGCTTTCGCGATAATCAAACTCATAACCAATTTCCACGGATATCCGATGATTGATTGGCTGCCCAATACGTATACCCGCATTAGTCAGAAATCCATTGCGAATTTCACTCCTGGAAAAAATATAACCTGAATCCACATAAGCTCTGACCCAGGGTTGTGCCGGTCCCAGACCAAATTTGTGGCGAACTCCAAGCTGAATTCCAGTATTGACCTGGTTCAAGCGGGAAAATTCGTGATGAACTCGGCCATTAACTCGCGTGCTCAAATCAAAACGAGTGAAACCGGACAAATGGTACAAGCGCCCTAAAGAAGCAAACCCACTCCAGTATTGATCGCTTAGTTCCTCTTTTCCGAATAATCCTCGATTGATATTGTCATCACTGGTGAACGACAGCTCGGCATCAGCAACCCACTCATCCCACTCTGCATGAACATAAAAAGGCATCAGCATGGTTACAACCATGCCAGTGCGTATAAAAAACCTGATAATCACCTCTCCCCGATTCATAATCACAATGGTTACTCTCGATAAACCAATTGTTACATTGTATAACCTGATATTCAATCACGATTAAACATACGTTTACTATGACATTGTTTACTCAAATTCATTCATTACTATATTTATCCATGAATCAGTAAAACACTGTCAGAACAATCAGACAATCAATAATATGCACTTAAAGAAAAAGCGCGGAACTGTCATTTTTAAACAGGCAGGTGTTCCGGGAAATTGCGTGAAATTGAATCAGCTAATTGCCGAGAGTCATATTTCAGAGAAGTCATTAAACTTTCACAAGGAAGACAATCAGCCAGCTATTTAACATGAGTGCCATGCGGCAGTGCACCGATTTGAGGATTTTGCAGTGGAGTTGGCATGAATCAGACAGTTTCTCAACTGGCTAACTGAGCTCTTCGATTAATGACTGGCCAGTCAATATGGTTCATAAATTGTTCAATATATTTGGCTTTATCGTTTTTATAATCCAGATAATACGCGTGCTCATACAGATCAATAACCAGTAAAGGTGTCGCCATCCACAATACACCAGATTCATGTTGATCGCTGATCACGTTGTATAACTGCCCATTGAGCGAATGCAATGCGAATACTGCTCAACCAGAGGCTGCTCTGGCACTGGCTTTAAAATCATCGGCCCATTTGTCGAATGTACCAAATCGTTTTGTAATCGCCGAGAGCAAGGCTCCACTTGGCTGAGTGGATTTGGCAGACAGTCCATTAAAATACAATTCATGTAAAATGACACTGTCAGCCTTTGTTGTCCTGGCACGCTGAATTGCTCCATAGGCACTGGAATCGATGACCTTGCCAACGGAAATTCCTGACTGAAGCCTTTTATCCGCAGCGATATAACCTTTCAAAGCGCCACCATAATGCGCAGTATAGTGAGGTGACAGCTGCGACTCACTGAGAAAACCGGGTATGGATTGATAGCGCATTGGCACAGGTTGACCAGTTACCAGACCGCTTTGATATGATCTGATTTGTTCCTCAGCGAGTATTTGATCCGCAGATAGTAAAGCGCCAGTAGTCGCACCTATTGACGTATGCAGAAAATGACGACGCGAAATCTTGTTCACTCATCAACTCCTTTTGAATAGATGGTGTCAGCTATGAATGAGTATTGTATCGCGCTTCATGACCGTCGAATTGAACAAGTCTGTCATTTCATCTCAGATATGCACAATCTAATTGAATTCACTCGTTCTAATTTGTACGTTGACCATTCTGAACATAGCGCCCATTGTCAAAACCGGAAAAAAACTGAATGAGCAGTGGGTGAACAATTGGCTCTTCACTACTGTCTTGCTCCAGATTTTGCTCGGCAACATACGTGGTGTAAACTGATCCATGTACTAGCACACGGTACCAGGGTTTGTTTTTGGGAGGCCGTGATTTGGCCATGCTTTCATACCACTCTTCGGAGGATTGAAATTTAGGGTCTACATCAACAATAACACCTCGGTAATCGAATAACCGATGGTGAATCAATTCCCCAACCGAAAATTTTGCCCGGCTGATTTCAGTAACTGTACCCATGTTTCAACCCTGGTTAGATAATTGACGCTTTGCGACAAGCCTGATTGATTCAGCCCAGTCACTCGATTAATTGAAGTTTACACTGAATGGTGATACCAGACTAACAATGTTTTAAGCCTGATTTGATCAAAGTAAACAAGTTGTGGTTAGTATCGACCACGTCTGCGGTAACCATTACCATAACCGTAATCATAGTCACGATCCCGGTATCTGGGTCGCCGTCGGGGACGACGATCGCGATAGTAATCCCGATCTGAATAACTGTTACCAATTAAATATCCTGCTGTCCCACCTAAAATCGCACCAATTGCTGCACCATTTGCACCAGGTGAATTGAATCCGTAAGGATGGTGTGCATAGCATCCTGACAGCATGAATATAATCATGATGATTCCAATACACTTAAACAGGTTCATTGTCATCCCTCCTGATTTGGTTCCTCAACTGTTTGATGTTTTGAGTATTTCATAAATCAGCTGAAGCTGTGGTGAATGACGCGAGGGGGTTACCCGGTGAATCGCGACCGCAGCATACTCCTATATGGCACTGGCGTTGCTGATCCAGCCGCCGATTATGTGTGCCCTGACCACAACTGAAGAACGACACATCGAAATGCAACAGCTACACCAAATCAGTCAACTGGAAAAAAATATTTTTTCCGTTGATTGTGATTATCCTCTGCAGAACCAAAGGAGTCGGCCAATTTTATCTTTCGCAAGCATAATGTCCGGAAACTTTGACCACTCATCCAGAAAATTGTCCAATCTTTGGAAACAACCAAAATAATGTGGCTACACTAAACCGGACACACACTTTAAAATAATCAGAAAAGGATAGAGTGTGTCTAATCATGAATGATCAAATAAAAAAACCAAACACCACACATCGGAATTCAAAGAATCAACGGTTAAGCTAGCGCTTGAATCGGAACAGCCGATTGCTCAAACAGCGCGGGATTTGGGTGTCAATCCGAATACAATTCATACTTGGATCGGCAAGTATTCAACACCGAAAACGCCTGACGCAAGAACGGATGAACATAGTTATGATGAAAACAAACGCT
>JAHZJL010000222.1 GCA_022600935.1 Gammaproteobacteria bacterium | reverse complement strand
TGTCACCCCCAATGTCAGCGTCATTGCTGAGCATGAAATCAGTGTTGTAAAAACATTTTTGATAGTCATCATTTTCTCCTGTGAGTGATCAATCAATCGATTGAGTCTTTATTTCCTGGACTCTGGATACTCGTCGAATAACCCGATGAACCGGTTTATCAGGCAAAAGTAGTCTTATCAGCCCCATATTTCAAAATGGAACCAGGTGGATCGACTGTTTGTGCAGTAAAACTGCCAGTCAGCGAGATATTAAACGGGTATATTTAAAGTCAGGAGGTATTATGTCCGGTCATCAACATTGCTGACCGGGACAAAAGATCGTGGCGCTCTGAAGGATAGAGCATGTGTTGTAATGCCAACGCATCGTGATAGGCGCTGGAAGCTTTTTGATATTGAGCATTGCTTTGATAAATCAATGCTGCGTGGTAAAACAATCGTGCATCCTCAGTGTCTGCAAGCATCACATCATCAAGTACTTTAAGCGCTTGAGTGAAACGATTGGTTTTATATAAGGCCCAGGCCAGAGCATCCTTGCTGAAAACATCCTGGCGAATTTGCATCTCCTGTTCTGCCAGTGTCAGAGCCTGATTAGTATCTGTATTTGTTGTGGAAAGAAATAGCGAATAGGTGCGTTGATCTTCAACTGCTGCAACCGTATGCAAAGATTGTAGGATGGATTCGGCTTGCTGCTGCATTCCGGATTGTGCAAATGCTTCAGCCAGCAACCAGTAGTATTCTGGCAAAGGATTGAGTTGTGCCGCTGCTTGAAAGACAGATATTGCCCGGGTGAAATTATCTTCAGCCAGAAACATTCTGCCTCTCAGCAATAATGCAGGTGCATAGTTTGGGTGTTGTTGTAATACCTGCTGAAGTAGCTTGTTGGCTGAGTTGAAATCTGCTTGCTGAAACAGGTATGACGCTAGTCGCACGTTCGCCCAGGCTTGATATTCAGATTGGCTTGACGAGTTGGCCTGAACTGCAAGCAGCATCAAGTCAATAGCACCATCAACATCACCGAACAACCAGCGCATATGAGCTGCACGTGAATACGCTTGTGGTCCAGGTCGCTGATCAATCATGTGCTGATAAGACTGTTCAGCATCATTTAGTCGCCCTTGTTCCATCTGCGCATCGCCCAAGATTGCATATTCAAACCATTGCCCTCGCTGGGTCACAGCCTGAGTAGCAATCACCTCTGCTTCTTTAAAACGATGCAAATTGTTTAATACATGCGCTTGTATTACCAGTGCATCAATCTGATCCGGCTGGCTTTGCGCCAGGCATTTAGCCGTTTCCAAAGCCAGTGTGTAATATCCAGGATCAAAACTTTCTCTGGCCTTGGCAACTAGCGCCCAGCCCAGTTTTTCCAAATGTATTAAAGGTTGTCTGGATTGAGTGACGTCTTGTTGATATTGTGCAATTCGTGAATCCTCTGCAACTCCATGAATCGGACTCAGTGCAATCTGACAGGATGTATTATCAAGCCATGAGGTTTGTAGTTCAGTGTGTTGTTGTAGGGGTTTCTCATTGAGAGATTGTTGATTATCGACACATCCGCTCACAACCAAACTTATTGTAAGAGCAACAACAATTGCTATCCGATAGTCGCGAAATTTGATACTGAATCGATATTTATCTGCAATATTTGAACGCTTTGCGATAATTTTATCAGGGAGTCGCTCCCTCCTGGATCGTTGTAAAAACATTGCTTCCCTCCTCTTCATGCGTGTTTACTGTTTACTACGCAGAACGAGAGAAACTGGATGCAGATTTTTACAAAATAAATGAATTAATGTGGAATGAAGATATTAGATGAGTGAAGAAAATCGACAAATCAACCTGTCTGATCTCGTTAAATGTTTGATAGGGAGACATTTATTTCTGATGAATTACTTGGTTGTCTGATTGTGTGTGGATAATCACATTCTGATTCGTTAATCGATTCAGGCCGCTATTTTGCTCTGAAGAAAAACAACTGCTCCCGTGCTGGTCGTTGCCATTCCATGTTGGCTGCCTTTAGGAGCAAAATGGTAATCGCCTTGTTTGAGATAGACATCATCAAACTGAAGTTCGCCTTCCAGAACCAGGCATAATTCATCATGAGGATGGTCATGGGCAGGGGCTTCCGCACCGGCTTCAAGCCGTAGCAGATAGGATTCAGTGCCAGTGACCTCATCGAAACTGAGTAGTTTCTTGTAGATACGCGGCGCGAGCATTTCCCAATCACCTTCATCTGATCGAATAGTAACCAGATTGTCTTGAACATCAGATTCCAGGTCATCTATCTGTCCCATGATTGCGGAGCGCAGCTGCTTGCTCCGATGCTCATCAAGCCGGGGTTCGGGTTTCAGAAAAGTCCCGAGCAGTTCCAGAGTCTGGCGATCCAGGACTTCTTCCTCATTGAATTCATCGAATTCTTTCACAAGGCCTGCTCCGGACTAATTAGTTGATCTGTCATTAACTGTTTTAAGGTTTGTAAAGTACGCCTTAACTGGGATTTAATCGTGCCTAAAGGCGTATTGGTAAAATCAGCCAGTTCTTGATGACTATAGCCTTTAAAATAAGCCAGCGCCAGTAATTGACGTTGCTCACTGTCCAGTTGTTGCAATACGCTACGAATCAAAAGCTGATTTTGCAGAGCTTCGAGAATGTCTTGCAAATAAGGTTGATTGTCTTCTGTTTGATGCGTTGTGCTTTCACCGCTATGTTCGGGATCTGACTTTTTGCGTCGCCGCAGGGCATCCAGGGCACGGCTGCGACATGTCATTGTCATCCACGCCAGAACATTGCCTCGGCTGGCGTCAAATCGATCGGCTTGCTGCCAAACTTGAAGATAAACGTCGTTAACGACTTCTTCAGCCAACTCGGATGATTGAGAAATTCTGAAAGCCAGACTGTACATTTTATGAACAGTTTGATCATACAACAGTTCAAATGCGTTTCGATCCTTGTCTGCAACCTTTTGCAGAAGTTTAATTAAATTCTGTTGCTGAGCCTTTACCCCGGTATCTGGAATAACCTTCCATTTAAGAAAAAGCAGAATAACTCTGATAATTTTCATGAATTGTTATGATCGAAATGAACTGACTTGTTAAATCAAGAAAATTCTATCTGTAATACGTTTATTTCCAAGACTTGTGTCAGGTTACTTATAAAACCAGGAAATCAGCATTGTAACTGAGCGATTACTGATCCCACAACATTGGAAATGCTTTTCGTACCTTATCGATTTGCGCTTGCTCGACTGATTTACCTTGCAAGGTTAACAACAATTCATATAGGTCTTGATGGGTAATCTCTATTCGACTTTTAGAATTTTTATCGAGTTTTTTTGATAGCCGATTAATTGTGGTTTGCAACGGAAGCGGTTTGGCTTTACGTTTAACCGGTTTGGACATTTCTTGTTCGATGATCTGCTTTTCTTTTCCTGGTTCTGCTTGTAAAGAGCGTTGCAATATTGTTTTAGCCCTGGCCCAGGACAGCTCTCCACTAGCCAGTTTATCTTGTATCTCTGCAGTTGTTAATGGCGCATAGCGGATAATATCTTCGATCCAACTCACACTTTTATCGAAAAATTCAGCGATGCGCTGTTTGCTCCAGTTGGCATTATTCAGATAAATAACAGTCTGGAAAAAATCAGTAATCCGTGTATCGACACGGTCTGAATTGAGTTTGAGATTCAATGCTTTGATTTCATCAGGATCGCCGCTGACGATGCGTACATCGACACGGTCAAAATAGCCTGGATTAGCTATGCGAATTGCCTTGAGTGCCTCCATGCGATGAAAGCCTCCTACAAGATAATAGTCATTGATGTCTCTTTCCCACAACACCAGTGGCTCAAGTAATCCGTTAGCAACGATATCTTTTTCAAGATGGGTAATTTTTGCCCGATCAAGACTGCGATGATTGGTTAATGTGTCATGAATTTGAATGTGGTCAAAAGGTAAGTATTCATAGCGTTTGGTCGTCAACATAATATTCTCTAACTTGTCTGATTGTGTTAATGAAAAGCCAGCAATACGTTTTTATTCAGGAACTTTGCGCTGATTGGCTCTATCTGCATTTTGAACTGAAATAGCGAACATTGTATTACTAATGCATTAGGAAAAAGTAACAGATTACCAACTCAGACCGTTTATTCATGACCAGTTTCACTTATCGACAACAGCGGAGTCTTGTTAGTTAATTGACACAACAAAAAAAAGCCTGTGCATATGCACAGGCCAGAGTTGAGTCGGAGGGGGTGTAATCCGACTCCAGGTGACTACTGGAACGTAGTTAAATCGGTTGTTATATGGCTGTTTTTTTACCAATCGTAACGCAGAGTTACATACACGTTGCGTCCTGGGTTGGGGATACGTCTGCCTCTCGCTAAATCAGGATTACCAGCACGGTTAATTCCGTTCAGGTGGTCGGTGTACTGGGTTCCAATAATATTATCAACACCAACACCAACGGTAATACCTTCTGCATAGTCATGAAAAGACGGTCGATACTGGGTATACAGATTCAAAATACTGTATCCGGATGTCTCTCGCTCACCGTTGAAGTTAGCAGTATGTTCTTGCTTCATCGCACCAACATAGGTGAGTGCAGCGAGCCAGTCAGTATATTCATAGGTAAAGCTGACGCGTCCGTTCAGCGGTGCTATGCGATACAGATTATCTTCATCTCCGTCTGCACGTTTACCACGAACATAGCTGAGTATTGCATCAATTCTGAAATTGTCATTGATTGCGTAACCAGTCTCCAGATCGACACCCCATAAATGAGCATCAATATTTGAGAACTGTAACGGTCCTGGTCCATTCGGTTGAATCACTCCTGCAACCATATTGGTTGCCTGATCAGTGCTTGGGAGACCTTGAATATAATCGATGACATATCGATAGAATGCCCGTGGTGCGAAATAGGCGCCATGATCATGCCAATCCACACCCATTTCAACTTGATAGGATTTTTCATGGTCCAGACTTGGATCGCCCACATAAATACGCCCATCAGCTAAACCACCTGTGGCTTCCAGCGGGATCCACAGATAACGTTCCTGATAACTTGGAGCACGAGTTTTACGCGCAGCACCAAACTCAAGATCAAGGGTATCCGATGCTGTGTAACGGAAGACTGCAGCAGCATCAAACAAATTGTCATTTTTACTGCGATCAGAATTGTTGAAACGGTCACGCAATGCAGCGGCAGGTGGTCTGATTCGTGCCAGTATAGTATCGACCCGGTCAGTATTCATTTGTACATGGGCATATCGAAATCCGATTTCCATGTTCAGGTTTTCGGCAATATCACCATTCCATTCAGCAAAGCCCGACCAGCGGTTTTTTGTTGAATTGACAAAGTTATCAATAAAAAACATTGGATTGGTGAAATCCGAAATCACTGCATCGTTAATCGTTGTATCACCATCAAATCCGACCGTGAGATTTCCACCTTGAATGTCAGACATCAGGAAATGCAGGTTAAACCCACCAGATTGCAGTTTTGTAGTTGCCTCTCTGAAACGCTGGGCACCACCACCTGGGCGTGGAGCTGGACGCAGCAAGTGATTGCTCATTCCATGACGACCACGGTTGAAAAAACCGCGAAACAGGATATCCAGATTATCAGTTAATTTACCGGTATAGCGGATACTGGCGATGTTGGTTCGAATGTATTCGATATCCATCGGTAACGATGGTGTACCGGTGTGTCCAGTATCTTTAAAGTCATAATCTACGGATATCTCATGACCATCTGCGGGCTTGAATCCATAACCTGCTGAGAAGACTTCGCGATCATATTGACTCGGTCTGACTGATTTTTTATCGCCTCTGAATTTGTAGTTATTACCTTTTTCGATATTACCTCCGGCATTAACCCGGTGTCTGTCATTTGACAACCCGAGTGTGCCCCCGTAGTAACGTCCAAAATCGACCCAGCTGTAGCCAGCATTGACCATTCCATGAAATTCGGGAGTGACACTTTCAGCGAACTGACTTCTGCGTGAATTGATCTCGATCGCTCCGCCAAGTGTTTCCATTCCAGCACTGACTGGAGCAATTCCCCGATACACTTTGATGCTTTTAACCTGTGTTTTCGGCACTGCACTGGACCGGGTATCCATGGCATTTGGTCCGACCTCCTGAATGCTGACTCCATCGACCCGCACTCCAATTCGATTACCGAACAAGCCACGGTATTGTGGAAGATTAGTCAACGGTCCGTTACGGTTGACATTACCTCCTGGAACTCTTTTCAACAGTAATGCCGAGTCCAGCGCTCCACCAGATTCTGGAGTGACTGCGACCTGTCCTGGACGTGTACCCTGACCTTCGATGGTAATCGTAGGCAATAGATTTGTTTCAGCAGCAACCTGGCATGATGCACCAACCATGGTACTAATAACCAGTTGTCTGATAGTGGATTTCTTCATTGTTTCACCTTGTTTAAATTATTGTAATTTATCCATCTTGCATGGATTTAATCTGTCTAACCAGATTTTTTATCTAAAAGGCTTGTTATCATGCTACGAAACAAGTCCGCATGGTTAAGCCATTAGTGTAAGTGGAAAAAAACCTGGTCAAAGATTACACATCAGCATATCAACGTCAATCAGTGGATTGCTAAAGTCTAATTCACACCCCTAATGGTGCTCCTTCTAAATGAGGAGACACACGCTATGAAAATCTTCTCACGGCATCATGAGATTAAGCAGTATTGTTGCCATATTTATTAATTAGTTATGATTCAATGGGATACAATCCATCTACACGATCCTACATTGTCATTTTATAATTTAACCTCTAAAAAAGTGTGTGATATGACGCACTAACTGCGTCATATCACACACTTTTGGCTTTAATCAGGTTGGTTTTTTATTTTCGGATTATGCACTGATATGGTAAGGTTGCTCCTCGTGAACGTTATCGACCCAAATTTTTATCATTCCTTCGTAGTTGCATTTCTCATGGGCTTGTTCAGCAGCATGCATTGCCTGGGTATGTGTGGCTCAATCATTGGCACATTGACTCTGAGCTTACGTCAGGAAATCCGCCAACATAAATCTCAACTAACCTTGTTTGTTTTCAGCTACAACTTGGGACGAATCTTAAGTTATGCTTTTGGTGGCCTGATTGCCGGACTGGTTGGCAAAGTTTTTCTGCTGCCTTTTGAAGAGCATGGCCACCGTATACTGCAAATAATTTCGGCCTTGTTTATGGCTGGCGCAGGATTATATGTTGCCGGCTGGTTTCCGGGATTTGCCTATATCGAACGCCTTGGCGCCAGATTTTGGCGAATTATCGAGCCATTCGGGCAACGCTTGATTCCGGTCAGTACGCTACCTCATGCCTTATTCTTTGGCATTATCTGGGGTTGGCTCCCCTGCGGACTTGTCTACATGGCGCTGGCACTGGCGACAACCACTGGTGATCCACTCGGTAGCGCATTAACAATGACAGCGTTTGGAATTGGCACATTGCCTGCCGTGGTCGGTGTTGGTATAATGACAAATCTGTTGACGACATTTTCAACAATCAGAAAGTTCAAGATTTTTGCCGGTTTGTTTCTGTTGGCCATCGCATTTTTTGCTGCGTTCCCGGATTTAAACCCACTCAGGTTTCATTCTATGCAGCCCGAGTAAACTTAAACAGGATAAGTTATGGATACCTTAAACAGTTTGGTTGGCCGTTCTCCTGCTTTGGAGTCTGTTCTGCGTAACGCCAGGATGGCGGCCGCAACAAACGTTACCGTATTAATTCTTGGCGAAACAGGCACCGGAAAAGAATTACTCACTGAGGCACTTCAACAAAGCAGTTCACGTGCTAATAAAGCATTTGTCAAAATCAACTGCGCAGCCCTGCCTGAAACACTGGCTGAATCAGAACTGTTTGGTCATACCAAAGGTGCATTTACCGGCGCTGTCTCTGACTCACCGGGGAAATTAAAAGCTGCAAACGGCGGCACTGTTTTTCTGGATGAAATCGATTCTCTGGACATCTCTCTGCAAGGCAAGCTATTACGTTTCCTTGAATCAGGTGAGTGTCAGGCTGTCGGTAAAACCAGTCCGGATCAAGTTGATGTACGAGTTATCGCCGCAACAAACTGTGATTTGGGACAGCGAGTTTCCAAAGGCGAGTTTCGCAAAGATCTGTATTACCGTTTGAATGTAGTCCCTCTTGAGTTGCCTTCTCTAAGAGACCGTGGTTCTGATGTGATTGCTCTGATAAACCACTTTATCGACTTAACAACCAAAGAACACGCTCTCGACAAACCGAAGCTTACCAAAGCGGCTTATGCCTGCCTGAAATCCTACCGCTGGCCAGGCAATGTTCGGGAGCTCAAAAACCTTTGTGAAAGACTTTGCATTTTACGTCAAGGTCAGATTATTGATATCAGCAACCTGCCTGCGGAAATTTCATCCAATACGTCTACACAATCCAATCACGGATTTTCATTGCCTGATACAGGCATTAACCTTGAATCGCTTGAAATTGATCTGATCCGCCAAGCGCTGGATCGAACCAACGGAAATCGCAGCAAATCAGCACGTTTGTTAGGAATTTCAAGAGATACCATGTTGTATCGCATGAACAAATACAACCTGGCCTGATTGCCGAATTTTTTTCGATTAGGTTAGAAGCCGGGTGGTTTTACAAATTGCCAGATATCTGAATTCACATTAAGTCATACCAGGTCTTTGGCCAAATAAGGGCCAACCACCTGGCTGACTTTAAGCGGAAGATGCTTCCAGGCCTTAATAAAATAGCGATATTTTGGATTTGCAGGATTTAAATTGGGAGGCTGATCAGCGTTAACCAGTAAACATTCATAATTCAATGGTATTGGCTCGAACCCCCAATGGGTTTTAAATCGAAATGAACCCGTATCACGTTTACTTCGACCGAAGTCAAATACTTTGACCCCTCTTTCAACTGCCCGCTTCATTACCTCCCAATACATTAAATCATTGGCTTTCAGCTGCCGGGCTTCATCCCCACCTCCTCCATAATAAGGCATTATCTCATCTCTGAAATAAAAGTTAAGGACACTGCAAACCGCTTTTCCTTGATGCTCAATAGTAACGATCTCGACTTGATCACCAAACACTGACAATAACAACTCATAAAATGACACCGGCATTACAGGTGTTCCCAGATTCCGTACGCTCTCTGAATATAATGGATAAAAGCGATAAGGATCTTTGTCAATCTGTCGTGTCAAGCCTGCTTTGATTCCTTTTCGGACCATTGCACGTTGTTTTCGAGGTATCGCCTTTAAATTGTCATCGTCAACTGAACTGATGTTTTTTCTGAAAGTATAATATAAATCCTGTTTGTGTCTGCCATGACCCGAATCGACTCTGTTTCTGAAATCGACAGTATCAACACCCAATTGTTTCCCAAGATTGCATGCGTATTGATCAAGCATTTGCCGAGCTTCGTCGCTTAATGCAGCGATGCCTCCGTAAACGCAAAACGGTGTTGAGATTAAGGTTTTGCCAAACAAATAACTGTCAACAAGTCCTAACGGTAAAATTCCTTCAATCTCATCATTTCGCTCCAGATACAGGAAATAGGCTTCATGTCCGATTCCTTCAATGACTTGATGCCATCCAGATTGATGAAAAAAAGTTGCTTCTGGACAATGTTCAACAAAAGAATCCCATCGAGCATAATCTGCTGAACTTAAGGTTTTTATTGTTATATCAGTCATAAGTAGTTGTTCTGTGTCAATTGAACGTAGATTTGAAGCAGCTGCATTCATTACTATTGTGTAGATTACCGAAATAAGATATGCGGGTAATCATCAATATTGCTCATGAATACGTTTTTCATACTATCCCAGTGAAAATCACTTAACAAACGATGCATTCTGTTTTCCATTTTGCCAAGATTTAAATAATGTCTGAAACGTGTCTTGAATAAAATATTTTGTTGTCTGGGCTGATCAGGGTCTAGCTCCCAGGGATGAAAATAAAAGATTGATGATTGTTGAAATCTGGAATTCAATCGCCGGATAGCCCAACGAGAGACTGGATAAGGTAATAATCTGAAATACCCTCCACCACCGCACGGATAGTTTCTGGATCCAAATTGCAAGGTACTGATTGGAAACTCCAAAAACTGCGAGTTGTTAATTGGCTTATAAGCAAATCTAGGTGCTTCAGGTATCCCATATAAATCATGTTTGATCGGATAAATACTGGAGCTATATCGATACCCTGCTTCTTGAAGAATATCTAGAGCCCAATAAGTATCTTTTGTAATCGAGTAACTGGCGGCGCGATAACCCAGCACTTCCTGGCCACTGATATCTTCCAATCGTTTTTTTGATTCAGTGATATCCGATTGAAACTCAACAGGAGTTTGCTGTGTGACCCGTTGATGATCCATCCCGTGACTGGCCAATTCATGACCATTTTGAACAATTGCCTGAATCAATTGTGGATAACGTTCTGCTACCCAACACAACGTGAAAAACGTTGCCTTGACATTGTATTGATCAAATAACTCTAATACTTTTAAAGTGTTTTTTTCAACCCGGCAGTCCAGACGATCCCAATCTGATCTCGATATATTGGATTCAAATGCAGAAACCTGGAAATAGTCCTCTACATCGACAGACATAGCGTTAATTGTATTCGACATGAGTGATATGAATTAAACCAAATGTATAAAAAAGTGTTAAATAAAGATGTAATCAATCGACATGCCGACCATGAACAGAACTCAGCAACTCAGCAACTCAGCAACTCAGCAACTCAGCAACTCAGCAACTCAGCAACTCAGCAACTCAGCAACTCAAATAGGATGATTGCCTGACATACCCGGAGTCAAAGCCATTGATCCAGGATTGACACTATACGTTCGGCCGCCTTGCCATCCCAGTATTCAGGAATACACCCGGACTTTCCGCCAGTTTCCAGGATATCATTGACACCAGAGTAGATTTTATCTGCATTGAGATCAACGATGGTATTGGTTCCCTCGGATACAGTTATCGGTCGCTCTGTGCTGGGACGCAGTGTCAAACATGGGATGCCTAGTGCAGTTGTTTCTTCTTGCAAGCCACCGGAATCCGTCATGACAAATCGAGCCGACTTTAACAATCCCAGTATTTCCAGATATCCTAGTGCAGGCAATCTGATGACATTTGATGTATTGAATAAAATTTCAAGCTGTTGCTGTTGAATCTGTTTTTCAGTTCGCGGGTGGACCGGGAATATGACGGGTATTTTCGTTGATACATTGATAATTGTTTGAATGATGTCTTTCAATCGAGCCGGATTGTCCACGGTTGCCGGTCGATGCAATGTCAATACCGCGTAGTCTTTTTCACTGATATGACATTCATCATTGGTGAATTTATTAATTGTCTGGTCATATGGAACTGAACGTTCAATATTTGATAATAAAGTATCGACCATGACATTTCCCACAAAATGAATCTTTTGCGAATCAATTCCTTCCTTTGCCAAATTGTCGTGAGCTGAACGTTCAGTTGTAAACAGTAAATCCGAAATCTGGTCAGTCAATACCCGATTAATTTCCTCGGGCATTCCCCGATCATAACAGCGCAACCCTGATTCAACATGCACCAAAGGTATGTGTTTTTTAACTGCCACCAATCCACAGGCTATTGTTGAATTAACATCGCCGACAACTACAACCGCACTGTAAGTATCCTGATCCAGTACAGACTCAAAGCGCTTCATAATTTCTGCAGTTTGAACCGCGTGGGAAGCTGAACCTACTTCCAGATCAATATCAGGCTCCGGTATATCCAGTTGATCAAAAAAGGATGATTGCATATCCGGCCCATAGTGTTGACCGGTATGCACAAGAAAAGGGTGTATTCCCGTTTGTTGCTGGCTGATGACTCTCATTAAGGGCGCGATTTTCATGAAATTCGGACGTGCGCCAACAACAAACAGGACGTTGTGTTGATTCGCACTAGTCATCTGAACTTTTTCCTGATTGATCAATCGTTTTTCCTGATTGTTCTGCCTTTTCCTCTGTATTGTTTTCCGTATGCATCACTAATGCTTTACGGAGCAATCGACGTTCTTTGCGTAATCGCTCCTTTAGCAGATCGACTTTGGACTCAAGACGACGGATTCGGGTTTCCAGGGTGCGATCAAAATTGATTATATTGCTGTTCGTTAACTTGTCAGTTGATTTTTCAGCAATCACTTCTTCATCCAGCTCCTTTCCAACTGTCTCAATCACACCTGCGCTAAGAACATTCAATTCCTCCAGGTATCCATATGCTAGAATTCTATGGCATAACAAATTGATCTTACGAGGCACACCTGAGGTGAATTGGTGGATTTTCGTGAATGCATCGTCATTAAACTGCGGCCGATCACTCCAACCCGCTTTTTTCAACCTGAACTCAATATACTGACGTGTTTCCTCTGCATCCATCGGTTCCAGGTGATATGTTGCAATGACTCGTTGTCGCACTTGTTCAAGTTCGGGAATCTGTAATGTGCTTTTCAATTGCTCCTGTCCCAGTAGAAAACACTGCAGTAATTGCCGTCCCTGATCTTCCAGATTCATTAACAATCGGAGTTCTTCGATAGACTGGGCTGACAAATGATGTGCTTCATCAACAATCAAAAGTACGCGTTTACCACGGCGAATTTTGGATAACAGGTAATTTTCCAATACATTCAGTAACGCTGCCTTGGATAAACCATGATGAGAAAGCCCAAAGCCTGATACTACAAGCCGAATAATATCGTTACGCGACACCTGAGTGGTAACAAGCTCGGAAACGATAATTTCCTTGTCATAGAGCTCCTCACATAAAGTTTTTACCAGCATGGTTTTACCTAAACCTGGCTGGCCGGTAATCACGATAAACCCTTCTTCCTGTGAAACCCCGTAAAGAAGATAGTCCATCGCACGACTGTGTATGGAACTGGTAAAGAAAAAGTCCGGGTCAGAATTGAGTCTGAAGGGAGTCTTCGACAACTCGTAATACGTTTCGTACATTAACAGACCTGGTTAGCGATAGATAAAATTGATTCGGGCGAATATGCGATTCTCAGAAAATTCACTCTCGGAAACATTCGCATTTTGCCGGGTAAAACGATAGCCGAGTGTGGCAGAAAAATACTGCATAATTGAACGCCTGATTTGAGCACCAATTCCCCAGCGAGTATTAGTATCCAGATTACCACCTTCAATTTTTTCAAAATCAGCAGTCACCGCAGACGATGTTATATTATCAAAGCGCCAAGCCCAAGAAAAAAAAGCACCACTGGCCATCTCGTTATCCCTGTCACCTTCAAATTTACGTTTTTCAGCATAACCAGTCAGGTTAACAGTGTTTTTTCCTGCTATACCTTGAATTGAAGCTTCACCGCGCTCTCTTTCAAAAACTTCATTCTGAAGAGAGGTAATCTGGCCTATATCGTTATTTACGGTCAATCCAGAGGATGAACTGCTGTCTCTTAAACCCGTTGCAAAAATATCCCGTTCCAGTAAAACTTGTTGTGTTGAAACTGTATCAACCCTGTACCCAAGGCGCCACAATAGCTGGTTTGCAGTATATAGAAAATTGGCATTCCATTGAGACCCGGTATTTAATCCAACTGTATTATGACGAAAACCAAAATTTAGACTCGAGCGATCAAAAGGACTCGCAGATAACTGTATAAAACTGTTGTTTCCGCCCGCAGCACTTAAAGTAAACGAATTAGTGGGTCGCCAGCGAGCTCCACCTTGATAATACACTCCATTGTTGGAACTCAATTGATTGAAACCCAGATCATTGTCAGCATAACCAACTCTGGTAAAAATCACAAAACGTGGCAACACTCTTAAATTCAATTCTCCAAAGGTATTGAAATAGTGGACATCCGCATTTTCGCTATCCAAACGATTCTCTTTTCGGTTGACGATACCTAATTCCCAACCCCACGCATCAAATTTATTTCCACTTCTCAGGGAAATTTTCTCTTCAATGATTCGCGAATCGGAAATATCAGTATTGGTGTTATCATCGTTATTAATCTTGACTTCTGCATAAGTAAATCGAGCTTCACCACGAGCATACCCGCCAAAATTGATATTCCAATAAGGACTAACCGTGTATGTGGTAACTTCTGCTCTGCCTCCTCCCTGTGAAATATTGTCAACAGCGACTCGACCCCGGTTACTGGTATTTGCCTGTGAATGAGAGCCTCTTAGATCCAAAAAGAAAGAATTTGCCCATAACCGGGTTGTAGACTCAAGCTGGCCTTGAAAAAAAGTATTCCGGTCTCGGGATATACCGTGAAAGAAAAGATTTTCCAATCTGAACGCAGAATTGATTCGATTTCTTGCGCCTTGTCCGTTAAACGTTAGAAACGGACTGACTTCAGTGACAAAAGCAGCTTCTTTTTCGCCGTCTGGTGCAAGATTTATATTGTCGGAATAAAGTTCCTGAACAGAAACTCCGGGACGTAATCTATAGTTTTTAGCCTGTAAATGAATACTGTTCAAACATAGACATACAGCGCAAATCAGCGTCTTGAAAAAATTCCCGGACATTTTATTAGGTGTGTTTTTGCGGTTCGATTGATTAACCGGAGTAAGAACCGTAATAATAGCTACCGTTGCCCTTACCAGATACGGATTTATTCAATAGCATACCAACAACTTCACAGCTATCGACTTTTTGTAATGCATCCTGCACTACAGACTGAGGTGTTCTTTCTGCTTCAACAACCATAACAACTTGCCCGACTAATTGTGCCAACACTGATGCCTGGCTCGCTGCCAACACTGGGGGTGAATCGAAAATGACAATTCTGTCAGCATAACGAGTGGATAACTCGTTGGTCAATTTTTTCATCATGTTACTCGCCAGTAACTCGGTGCTGTAGCTGTGTGAGGTCCCTGCCGGGATAACAGAAAACCCAGGCAGATTGGTTTTTAATAAAATCTGGTTGATGTTATCTTTTTTACCATCGAGCAAATCAATCAATCCAGGCCTGTCAGGTTCAATTCCGAGTAAATTTGACATGGACGGAGCGGCGACATCTCCGTCAACCAACAAGACTTTTTTCCCTTTCTCCGTCGCCATACTCAAAGCCAAGTTCAGCGAAGTATAGGTTTTACCTTCCTGAGGTAAACTGCTTGTTATCAATATTAAATTACGATGTTTGATTCCGTTGTCAAAATCAGGAAATGCATTCGATAACAAAGGTCGTTTGATATACCGATATTGCTCTGAAAGAGTGATACTCGGTAAAAAAGGGTTAAGAAAACCTTTCTTTTGCAGAACATGGAAATCTATGTCTATTCTTTCAGAACCTTTGGTAAATGAATGTTCAGTTTGACCCAAAGGTGAATCGTGTACACGTTTTTTATTATCAGATGATACTGTGCGTTTCTCATTCTGACTTTTTTTGATGGCGCGTTGCAATATACTCACAGTTTTAAATTCTCCCAGGGTGTATTTTTATGAGATAGTGCCGTGCTATCATGTGACGCCATCATCGAAACCAATAAAATTCCACCATATGAAACAAACAATGCAAGACAGGCTGCAGCAAATCCAAACCGTGCCAGTGTATTCTGTGTCATATTATCTGGCATGACAATACTTTGTACCGAACCGAGAACAGGTCGTCCCAGCGTTGATGCCAGTTGTCTGACGGAGCTGAACGTTGGATATAATATCAAGCGTAATACCGCCAAACCCAATCCAGACATTAACCCCAGTATTAATACAATCGAAGCAAGCAGTGGTCGATTGGGTGACACCGGTTTCAATGGCTGACTCGGTGGCTCAACAATTCTGAATTTAACCACCTTGGTCTGCTCAACTCGCTCTGAAAGTCTGGCTGTTTCTCTTCTTGCAAGCAAATCACTATAGCGTTTCTTTATGATCACATAGTCACGATTCAATCCTTGCAACTGAGTTTCGACATCCAGAGCAGAATTCATCTGTTTTTTCAAAGTCGCTAGGCGTTGGGTGTATTCAGCGACTCTGGCCTGCATTCCAGCAGCTTCAGCTTCCGCTTGTCCCAGTGAAATAGTTAATTGTTGAAAAAAAGTACTTTTCTGCAAATCAGTTAACTTGTCACCCAATAATAAAGGTGCAGTAGCAGGATTAAAGGTTGCAGATTTCTGAGCCTGTTTAGCCTGAAGTTCCTCTAGCATGCGCGTTACTGCTTGAACTTTAGGATGAAGCTCTGTATATTTGATCAACAAATTATCTTTTGTCTCCTGCAATTGTCTGATCCTGGAGGAGAAATTTCCTTCAACGACAGTCTCTCCTGATTTTTTCTGACCAAGACCAAGAAAAGTAGGCTCATCACCTTCCATTTGTCGTCGCAGTGCATCTCTTTTATTCAAAGCCTCCTGTAATTTCAGTCTTGAGTTTTCCAGTAAGCCCTTGGTTTTTTGATATTCTTGATAGTACGATGCGCCTTCTTGTGGCAAGTCACCAATGTTTTTGCGCTTGAATGTCTCCAGGTTTTTCTCTGATTCGATCAGGCGCTGCTCATAAGCTTCGATCTGTGCGTCCAGAAAACGTCCAGCCTGATCGGATTCTTCACGGGCTTTGCCCTGGATTTCCTCGACAAAAATTGACAGCAATGTTTGAACGATTGATTTGGATTCATCAGGACCGGTATACCGAGCAGACAAGGTATACAGGTTGATTTCCCCTGTGCCTTTAACTTCAATCGAATCATGAAGTTTTTTAATCAATTTCTCGGTATCTTCCTGGGTCTCAACATCAATATCAAGATCAACTTTTCGTATTACACGTTCCAGATTCGGGCGACTCAACAATACTTTGGACATTAACTGGACTCTGACACCAATATTCGGTTGAATAGCCATATCCTTAAGCAATGGCTCCAGAATGCTTTGGGTGTCGATATGAATTTTGGCACTTGATTCATATTTGTCAGGCCAGAGCAGCACCACAGTCCACCCCATAATACAAACTATCCATGCAACTAAAAGCACGATCCACTTATCGCGTAGAATAGCTCTAACATAAGGAAAAATTGAATCTAGCATTTAGTCATATACCCAATCTTTATTGTTCGTAATATCCAAATTGACCAATTTATCAAACCTGCAATAATGTATGATTCTTTAATTGACGGATAAAACTATCTCTATTATCAAATTTAATTCAATTTTCTAAAAATAAATAAACAAGATTCAATTCACATTAAAAATAACTTTCAGGAATGAAAACAATATCCCCTGGCAACAATTTGACATTTGCTGACATATCAGCATCTTCAATTAAATCTGCCAGGCGAACCGGTATTTTTTGCAGTTTCCCATCAATCGCTCTGATGATTTTTGTTCGATTACCGGCTGCAAACGATGTCACGCCACCTATCTCCACCAACAAGTCGAGCATGCGCATATCTGCCCGATAAGGGACCGAAACAGCCTCGTTTTCCCGGGCTGCAATACCACCTCCTCCGCCTTGTTGTGATGATTGTTGATTTTTGCCTCTGATTTGCCCAATGACACGAATTTGTTTGTCAGAAGGACCAATAAAATCTGTGACAACGACGGAAACAACAGGATCGCGTATATACTTCGCCAGCACTTTCTCAATATCCCGGGCAAGCTCAAACGGTGTTTTTCCGGTGGCTGTTAAATCGTTAACCAATGGAGAAGTAATTTTCCCGTCGGGACGTACGTGGACTGAGGCGCTTAATTCATCGTTACTCCATACGAAAACATCAAGTTTGTCTCCTGCACCAATGGTGTAGGTATAGTCAGTAGGAACATTGACGTCATCATCAAGCATAGCATTATTTGAACAACTGCTTAGCATCATGGAGATTGCGACTATCAATATAGTTATCGTTTGCGCATTGACTCTTTTAATCACCCGACTCTCCTGTACAGAACATATGCATCTGATTAATTTAACTTTTTCTTTAAACAAACTGTACTCTCGAAACACTGCAATACTCATTTGCTGTACTCTTGAATTAAAGAATGTAATCTGGTAAATAACCCTATGATTTTACAATTACATCCTTAATCTCGGCTTAACACTATAGTCGCCAATACGATACAGTTGCCGGTAATTGGACAGCGTTGAATACACTTTTAACATCGATCAAAACCCCTTCCTCAGGAGATTTGAACAAATCTAGCAGTTTCGATATCCCAGAATCAATAAACTGCTTATGAGCAACAGCAACTATCACTGCATCGACTTTTGGTATATCTTCAAACTGAACTAAAGAATATCCATACTCCTGTTCCGCTTCTTTTGAATCAACCATTGGATCACAGATGTGAACCTGTACGCCATACTCTTTGAGCTCTTCGATAATATCCGGAACACGACTATTCCTCAGATCCGGCACATCCTCCTTGAAAGTCAGGCCGAGTAAAGCTACAGACCGCACCCCACCATTTGTGGAAAAACGACTTAGGCGTTTTACAGTTTGCTCGGCGACGAATTTGCCCATACCGCGATTAATTCTGCGACCCGCCAATATCACTTCAGGGTGATAACCGACTGTCTCTGCCTTATGCGTCAGGTAATATGGATCCACTCCAATACAGTGACCACCAACTAAACCAGGAGAAAACTTCAGGAAATTCCATTTCGTACCTGCAGCTTCAAGAACAGCCTTGGTATCGATATTCAGACGATCAAAGATCAGCGCTAATTCATTCATGAGCGCAATATTCAAATCCCGCTGTGTATTTTCAATAACTTTGGCAGCCTCTGCCACTTTAATACTGGGCGCTCGATGAACACCTGCATCAACAACCTGTTCATAAACTTGAGCGATATGTTCCAGAGTGTCATCATCCTGGGCTGAAACAACCTTGACAATGGATTGTAATGTATGAACCTTGTCACCAGGATTGATACGTTCAGGAGAATAACCAACTTTAAAATCAGTTCCGCACTTCAAGCCCGATACTTGTTCCAGAATCGGGATACAAATTTCTTCAGTAGCTCCCGGGTATACAGTGGACTCATACACAATAATCGTGTCTTTGGACAAATAACGACCAATGGTTTCAGATGCACCTTTTAGAGCTGTAAAATCAGGGGATAGTGATTCGTTTATTGGTGTCGGCACAGCGACGATGATAAAGTTACTCTGACTTAACAAATGACCATCTGAAGTAAAGTCAACTCTGGTACTTTTTAGATCACTGTCTGACACTTCTCCTGTACGATCAATTCCGGACTTTAATTCTTCAATCTTTTCCGTACTGATATCAAAACCGACGACTCTTTGTTTTTTACCAAACGCAACAGCAATTGGTAATCCAACATACCCTAGACCAACAAGTGCTATCTTCGCATTAAATGTTTCAGTCATCGTTATATAAAATCCCGGTACTTATAGTCGAAAAATTTTTCATGTCTGCGTTAACTCGAATCAAACGATTTGAATTGAATGCTAAACCATGGAAAACTGCACTTGGTTCCCCACACATGTTTAAAATCAGCATAGCAATAAAACAATGATAAGCAGTGATTATATTTGTTGTTTATTCATTCATTGACAGAACAAGTGGATGTAATTGACCTGTCAATTCCGTGAAGACTCAAGGTATCATTCACATGGAAATCCTGATGTTAACCAAGTAACACGTACTAATTGCAGCTCTTTGCCAATGCGCAACTCAAGCCATCTCTATTAATGGCACTATTGAATCCAAACATTCAGGAACATACATAAAGCAATTGGAGAACCCTACTAAAAAACTGTAAACAGCATTTCACACAATTTGCCTGATTTCTGGCAATCACTAAGACACTGAACTCAATGATAAATCGATGCTGAATGTCCTTATCTTTTATTTTTATATTCTTTAATTCATAGACCTAAAATACATTTTTGAAAAAAAATGTCAAGTTTAGATAAGAAACAGTTGAATTACAAATATATTATTTCAAAAAAATTCAATCCATTTCAACATAAACTTCCCACCTGTTAATCACCCTGAATACACAAATTGTTAAATATCCAGCTATATTGATGATCATGCACACTTAAAGTTCGGATAACACACTGGTCGCAAAAGCACCGGAAGGTAATTCAAAAGTCAATTGTAAACAATTGTCATCCAGCCAATTCCAGATCAAGTTTGGTACCAAAAGTCGTGAGGCTCTCCAGTCTTTTTTGATTTTTTTATCTAGCATTGCATCACAAAGCCTGCGGTAGTGATGTAATACACTTTGCTCAATTTCGTAGGCAACATCAGTATTATTGAATGTTCCCGATCCAAACAACATCAGCGCCGGATGAATCTCTCCAGACTTGACACGTTCTTGCAAACTAATATCGTAACTGTCACTTTGAAAACAACTATGACTTCCATTGAAAACATAATTGTCACCATCGACCCCTTTGTTCCAATACCCCAATCCCACTCTATGCGCCAGGACTTTATTGAATAAAAAAGAGCGTATCGATGATAGATAGATTCCTTTCATAAATCGTCCCGGCTTGGATCCGTTACCATTCAACCAGGCAACAGCTTGTTCTACATTATCTCCTGATCGACCAAAACGCTGGGGTCCGAAATAATTTGGCACTCCATGTTGAGCAATCCATTGCAGTCTGTCTTCCAGTACAGTTTTGTCAGCTCTCACATCACGTAACATTAACTGAAAGCAATTACTTCGATTTGTACCTCGTTTTAACTTCCTGGAATGCTTGTTGATGTTGATTATTGTTAACGTATCTGTTTCAAGATAATTCCAGTCTATCTTGTTGTGTTTTGGTAACCACACGCTGAACCATTGCCTGGTAACAGCATGCCGATCTTTTAATCCGGCATAACCAATTGCCCGTAACTCAACACCAGCGAAATTCGCAATTTGTCTGGCAATATCTATCGTTGTTTGGCCGGTTTTTTCTATGCTTAAAAAAACATGCTCGCCACTGCCAGATAATTCAAACCCCAAGCGTTCTTCAACAAAAAAATCCGCCGGGTATGTGCGGATTTTTAATGCTGTGGCAGGTTGTGAATTAACTCTTGGCCAGTCTGTTACAGTATAGTCTGTTTTTTCATACGTCATTCGGGTTGAATTAAAGCAACTGCCTGAACTGCAATACCTTCTCCACGACCTTCAAATCCCAGCTTTTCAGTCGTTGTCGCTTTCACATTGACCTGACTGACTGCAACTTTCAGGTCACCGGCAATACATTCGCACATGGATTGGATATAATCAGCGAGTTTTGGTTTTTGGGCAATGATCGTGATATCGACATTACAAACTTTGTAACTGAACTCATCCAGCAAATGCACAACATGTCGCAATAAAATACGGCTGTCGATACCTTGGAAGTGATCATCAGTATCAGGAAAATGCTTTCCAATATCACCTAGAGCTGCAGCCCCAAGCAAGGCATCACATAGCGCATGCAATACGACATCGCCATCAGAATGCGCTTCCATCCCTTTTTCGTAGTCAATTTCCACGCCACCAAGAACAAGACGACCACTGTCCTTGAATGCATGAACATCATATCCCATTCCTATTCGCATGCTTGGCGCTCCAGATAAAAGCGGGCTAACTCCAGATCTTCCGGCCTGGTTATTTTAATATTGTCTGTTCGCCCTTCAATCAGCAAGGGATTGAATCCGGCAAATTCAATGGCACTGGCTTCATCAGTCACTGTTACTCCAGCCTCAGTTGCATCCAGAAGCGCCTGTTTTAACTGCTGATATCGAAACGCTTGAGGTGTCAACGCTCTCCATACCCGGGATCTATCAACTGTATCGGCGATCCGGTTCTGATTAGCTAATTTCAAGGTATCGTGAACGGGCAATGCCAGAATACCACCGATCGAGTCCTCTTCAATCGATGCACTTAAATTCAGAATGTCTATAGCCATAATGCAGGGACGTGCCGCATCGTGCACAAAAACCCAGTCATCTGCTTCAGCCAAACTGCCCAGCATTTGCAGTCCGGATAACACCGAGTCAGCTCTGTGCTGACCTCCATCTGCCTGAATCAACCAATCTTGGCGTGATATCTCAAGATCAGGCCAGTAACCATCATCGGTTGAAATAGCGACCACTATCTTCTCGAACAATCCCGAATCCCACAATCGCTGCAGGGCTTGCTCCAGAACTGTGGTATTCAACAAATGTAGATATTGCTTGGGACGGTCGGCCTTCATGCGCTGTCCGACGCCTGCAGCTGGCACGACTGCCCAGCAACGCGTGTTATTGTTATGTGCGCTCATAGTGAATTAATGCGATCAGTTTTACATGCTGACATCTGCTATTCAAAATACTCTGGGTTCTAGACCAAACCTCAGAGCATGAAAAATTGAAAATGAAACAATTTAGCTGATGATTAGCCTGACTGTATTGACGATCTTTTTGATATCAGGAATCGATTGAAATCTGCAGTGGTAATCATATGCTAATAACAGACGAATTTCAGCCCGCATCAGTGTTTGTCGAAAACAAAGAACACTTCGTCGTTCCCGATCATACCCAGATCATAACGAGCCAGTGACTCAATTGCAGCCTGGCTTTGCCTCAACTGAACCACTCTTGATGACAATTGCTGATTACCCGCCTCAATTTCGGCGAGTTGCTCTGTTAACAGATCAATTTGTTGTTGAAAGCGATAGATAGACAGCAAACCACCATTCCCGATTAACAATCGATGCTGAAGCATTATCAACAGAACGATCAGAACAGGGATGATGATTTGGCGCATAGGTTATTGATTCAAATGTGGGAATACACTTAAACCAGGATAGACTGCTTTATCGCCCAATTGTTCCTCAATTCTTAACAACTGGTTATATTTAGCGATACGATCGGAACGACTCAGTGAGCCGGTCTTGATTTGCCCGGAACTTGTCGCTACCGACAAATCAGCTATCGTCGTATCTTCAGTCTCACCGGAGCGATGTGAGACAACCGAGCTGTAACCTGCCAGTCTCGCCATATCCATCGCCTGAAAAGTCTCGGTCAACGTGCCGATTTGGTTCACTTTAATCAGAATTGAATTGGCAATGCCTTCATCAATACCGCGTTTCAGGATTGCCGGATTGGTTACGAATAAATCGTCACCGACCAATTGCACCTGCTTGCCTAAACGATCTGTCAGCTTTTTCCAGCCATCCCAATCTTCTTCTGCCAGACCATCTTCAATAGAAATAATCGGATATTGACTGACCCAATTCGACAAATAATCGATAAACTCTTCGGCAGTCAGCGATTGACCTTCAGCTTCAAGCTCGTATTTGCCTTCCTTGTAAAATTCGGAACTGGCAACATCCAGACCAATATACACATCAGAGCCAGCTGAATAACCAGCATTTTCGATAGCTTGCATAATCACCTGAACCGCTTGCTCATTGGAACCGAGGTCAGGAGCAAAGCCACCTTCATCCCCTACTGAGGTGTTCAACCCCATGCCTGAAAGGACTTTTTTCAAATGATGGAATATCTCAGTTCCGTAACGTAAAGACTCCTTGAATGTGGGAGCACCCACCGGAATAATCATGAATTCCTGTAAATCGACTTTGTTGTCAGCATGTGCGCCGCCATTAATAATATTCATCATCGGTACTGGCATCAGGAAATCGCCGGTTTTGTTAAAATAACGAAACAGTGGAATTTCACCTTGCGCCGAAGCAGCATGCGCTGCAGCCATGGATGCACCGAGGATTGCATTGGCTCCAAGTCGACCTTTGTTCGGTGTGCCATCCAGGTCAATCATGGCTTGATCAAGAGCAGCCTGGTCCAGAACACTCATACCAACCAGAGCCTGTTTGATCTCCGTATTCAGAAAACCAACAGCCTTGGTCACACCTTTACCGAGATACCGAGATGAATCACCATCACGTAATTCCAATGCTTCGCGTTTGCCGGTTGATGCGCCTGATGGGACAATTGCGCGGCCTCGTAACCCTGATTCAAGTACAACCTCTGCTTCAACCGTCGGATTCCCCCTGGAATCCAACACTTCACGGGCAAGCACATCAACTATTTTACTCATTCGTTTACCTTTTCCTTAATGATTTGATTGTCTTAATTATTTCGTGTTGTCAATTAGCGGGGCATTCTCACAGCAAACAATTATTTCTAAACACGGGTGCGAATCATTGCACACCGAATCCCTATCAATTGAACCGTTAATTTCGTTACAACGTATTCTCGATCAAGTCAGATTGCTTGATCAGTCCATCGAGATTTTTCAGCGTTACCAATAACTCTTTCATACGCTGCAGAGGCCAGGCGTTGGGACCATCGCTCAATGCCTTGTCAGGATCCGGGTGGGTTTCCATGAACAACCCGGACACTCCCACAGCAATTGCAGCCCTGGCCAGCACGGGAACAAATTCTCGCTGTCCATCCGAAGCTGTTCCTTTACCTCCTGGTAATTGCACGGAATGGGTACCATCAAACACAACCGGGCAATCGGTTTCGCGCATGATCGCCAATGAACGCATATCGGAAACCAGATTATTATATCCAAAGCTGACTCCACGTTCACACGCCATGATGTTGTCATTGCCGGTCGCTTTGGCTTTATTAACGACATGTTTCATATCCCAGGGCGCCAGAAACTGTCCTTTCTTAATATTAACCGGTAACCCGGTTGCAGCAACTTTCTGGATGAAATTGGTTTGTCGGCACAAAAATGCTGGGGTCTGAAGCACATCCAAAACCTCGACAACCTGGTCGATCGGCGTATCTTCATGAACATCGCTTAAAACCGGAACCTGGATTTGTTGTTTGACCTTGTCAAGAATCTCTAACCCTTTGTCAAACCCCAACCCCCTGAAGCTCTGCAAAGATGAGCGGTTCGCCTTGTCAAATGATGACTTGTATATAAATTTAATATCTAATTCGGTAGTTATTTCTTTCAAATATCCAGCTGTATCAAGCGCCAGCTGTTCGCTTTCGATCACACACGGGCCGGCAATCAGAAAAAATGGTTGATCCAGCCCGATTTTAAATCCGCATAATTCCATATCGATTCGTTATTGTTGTTGAGAATTGTTGGTTTTGTAGTGGCTTGCTGCTTCAATGAATCCACTGAATAAGGGGTGTCCCTTGCGAGGTGTCGATGTAAACTCCGGGTGAAACTGACACGCCACAAACCAGGGATGGTCCGGCAATTCGATCATTTCAACCAGATTACCGTCAATAGATGTACCGCATATTTTCATTCCGGCATCTTCCAGTTTCTGGCGATAGGTATTGTTAAATTCATAACGGTGCCGATGGCGTTCCTTGATAATTTCCTGACCATACAATGCATGCGAGCGCGACCCTGGCACCAACCGGCATTGCTGGGCACCCAGTCGCATGGTTCCGCCCAGGTCGCTATCGGCGCCACGGTAAATCTTCTCCCCGTTCTCGTCTTCCCATTCAGTAATCAAAGCGATGACAGGATGCGGGGTATCCGGTTTAAATTCAGTGCTATATGCACCTTCCAGACCGGCGACAGAAACAGCGACATCAATGACTGCTACCTGCATCCCCAGACAAATACCCAGATACGGAATGTTGTTTTCTCGTGCATAACGAGCCGCCAGTATCTTGCCTTCAATACCACGTTCACCAAATCCACCCGGAACAAGTATTGCGTGGCAATCTGTTAAAACATCAAGATGACCTTTTTCCAGTTCTTCAGAATCCACTTTTCGGGTACGGATTTGAGTCCGTAATTGAATACCGGCGTGAACTAACGCTTCAGTGAGTGATTTGTAGGCATCCGAATGATCGATATATTTACCGACCATGGCAATTTTAACTTCGTGCTGCGGATTTTTGTGCGCTTGCACAACTTGTTGCCAATCGCTTAAATCCGGCTCGACAATCGGCAAGCCTAATTTTTCACAAACGCGATTATCCAGGCCCTGCTCATGT
>JAHZJL010000221.1 GCA_022600935.1 Gammaproteobacteria bacterium | reverse complement strand
GATCTATGACAAAAGAGTTAGGTATCTCAACCATATCTCCAGCACCGTTCAAAACTAGCATTTCATTTTGAGTCAAGGAAAATTCAACGGTAGATTTGCCTTTTTCAGTTACGATCTTAGTATTTGCACCGTCTTCAGTTAGATTTTTGTTGAT
The DNA here is from genome assembly GCA_022600935.1 of Gammaproteobacteria bacterium. Classification (GTDB taxonomy): domain Bacteria; phylum Pseudomonadota; class Gammaproteobacteria; order Methylococcales; family DRLZ01; genus DRLZ01. The sequence continues at coordinate 69,404 of JAHZJL010000221.1, read as the reverse complement.
TGAGACTGGCCAAGGAATTGACACTGTGCCTGTTATTCGATCATCTGATGGTAATTGATATGCTTGAATATATAACCATCTTTCCTTTCGATAAATGTAGAGTCCTGGCTCGTTGAATTTGGGTTCTTTTAAAGAGTCTTCGACCGCAGGAAATCCACGACTTTGGCTCAACCCCTTCTCATGAAATTGCGCATCAAAGTGCAAGTCTCCGCCATTGATTATTAGACTTTGATCGCCACTGTGATTTGTTGTAAATATATCAATGTAGTTATCACCATTAGCATCGACAACAGCAACATCATCCAGATCATATTCCTCTAAAATCAATTCTTGCAGAACAAAACCATCACCGCTATTGACAAAATCATCATTAAAATAATATTCCAAGCCCAACCAGCTAATAGAGACTATGAAACACGTTAGTAGCACGCCAATGGTTAAACAAAACCGATTGTTTTTCAAATCTTATGACTCCTTACATTGAATGAATGGAAAGCAGTGATACAGCAATTGGAACTAGGTTTTTCTAATTCCAAAACATAGGATCAATTAAAATAGCTGGTGTATACATCTCCTTATCAATCCTCGGACATTACTTCGAAATAAATGGGCAATACATTGGTGCTCTTTTATTCTTCTTTTTGCTGCAGCACATTTGTTTTTCATAATTAAAGTCCTTAGTCTTTTTCTTGTATTTTATAGCCAAAATTAATTTATACTGATAATTTGTTAATATACTTGATTGCCAGTACTAAAAACCTTATCACAAGATTATCATGCGTGCTATAACACTTAAAGAAAAGGCCTGTTTATTAATTCAATCGTGAATCCGTGACTTCAAAGATAAGCTATCGACGAATAACCGTATAATCTACTGATTACTATCAGTTATTTTGGTAAAATATTGGCTGTACTCCACTCACCCAGCAGGTGAACCATGAAACGCTTTATTGTCGAGCAATCTGATACTGAATTTTATACCTCACATTCTGGATTAGCATTAATCGGCTTGTGTCTCAATCGTTACTCAACACTCTCAACAACAATCGACACCGCCATCCCTTTACGCCATGGAATCGCCCATAGCGATGTCTTAAAAAGCTATCTGGGTCAACTGTGTTTAGGGAAAAGTGATTTCGAATCGGTGGAAGCCGTGCGTGAGGACCGCTATTTCAAAGAGGCATTAGCCATCCAGCAGGTTCCCTCGTCTGCACGCTTGCGTCAACGTCTGGATACCACTGCCAGCGCGCTGTTGCCAGTGATGTATGATACGAATATTGCCTTTCTACAGACTGCGCAAGTCCCCGTCAGTCCGTTAGCGACAGGTCATGTGGCATTGGATATTGATGTGTTTCCAATGGATAATTCCCGCACCAAAAAAGAAGGTGTCTCCAGAACCTACAAAGGGCATGACGGCTACGCACCCATTGCCGCTTATCTTGGACAAGAAGGCTGGTGCATTGCCTGTGAGCTGCGAGAAGGTAAGCAACATTGCCAAAATGAGTTCTTGTATACCTTAGAACGCGTTCTCCCCAATGCCAAGCGTTTAACCGAAGCACGCTTATTGGTGCGACTCGATAGCGGCCATGATGCACAGGAAACTCGCAGCGCCTTACTGGAAGCCGATGTTGATTCTCTCCTCAAATGGAATCCGCGTCGTCATGATCCGGCTGCCTGGTTAGCGACAGCTAATCGTCATGATTGCTGGATAACACCACGAGATGGGAAGCGTGTTGCAACGTTTAGCTGCATCATCCCCCAGCAAGTGAATGGTCAGGGAGTCGGTTTACGTCGTGTGATGCAAGTGACAGAACGCACCATCGACAAACAGGGACAATGCCTGCTGCTACCAGAAATCAGTGTTGAAGGTTGGTGGACAACGCTGGATGAAAGCACCTATGACGATGCAGCTGTGATTGCCTTGTACAAAGACCACGCCACCTCAGAGCAATTTCACAGCGAGTTCAAAACGGACCTGGATCTGGAGCGCTTACCCTCCGGCAAATTCGACACCAATGATTTAATCATGACCCTGGCTGCAATGAGCTATAACATGTTGCGCTGGATCGGGTTGATTGGTCTGACAGGCGAGATTAGCCCCGTTCGCCACCCAGCCAAACGGCGTCGTTTGAAAACAGTGATCCAAGAGTTGATGTATCGTGCTGCACGGTTGATTGCGACCGGGCGCCGTTTGAAGCTGCGCTTCTCCCGACATTGCACAGGTTATCGCGCCTTCGATGGCGTATACCAGCGATTAGTCGACGGATAACCAGAACCGCATTTTATCCCACCTAAGCGGCGATGAGGCACACATAACAAGCAATGCAGGCTGAGACATGTCTGGCGCTCAGGTTAATCGCTGATTGCGGCAATAGAGTATGGTATCTGCGAGTTAAAATAACCACTAAACATTTACCAAAAGAGTAAGCAGCATCGCTGGCAACTTATTTAAGCTCAGGTTTTCTTGTTTTTTTATTTCAGTGCGATTGAGTATTTGTAGTCACGGATTCAGGTCAATCTGACAGGTGCTTCCTGAAACCATTGCAGCTTTTCTCTCAGTCTGATAGCGTCTCCTATTATCAATAGAGTTGGCGCAGAGACTTCGGCTTTGTTGACGATACCGGGTAATGTTTGCAAAGTGCCGGTGATGACGCGCTGGTCTTGATGGGTGCCATGTTCAACAAGAGCTGCTGGTGTGTCGGAGTGTTTTCCGGCTTCTATCAATTGCTGACAAATTTGGGGTAAGCCGATCAATCCCATGTAAACCACGATGGTCTGATTAGGAACAGTGAGTTGCTCCCAGTTGAGATTGACGCCGCCTGATTGCAGGTGACCGGTAATAAACACACAGGATTGAGCGTAATCCCGATGAGTCAGTGGTATACCGGCATATGAGGCACATCCTGAGGCTGCGGTAATGCCAGGGACAATTTGAAAAATAATATTTTCTTCAGCAAGAGTTTCAATTTCTTCGCCTCCGCGCCCGAAAATGAAGGGGTCACCTCCTTTCAAACGCACAACTTGTTTGCCAGATTTGGCGAGTCTTACCAATAATTGATTAATCGATTCCTGGCTCATGCTATGTTGGCTGCGCGCTTTTCCGGCATAAATCTTCTCGGCATCTCTTCGACTCAAGTCCAGAATTTCAGTTGAAACCAGTCTGTCGTACACAATAACATCAGCTTGCTGGATCAAGCGTAATGCTCGAAGTGTAAGCAATTCTAGATCACCTGGCCCGGCACCGACCAGGGCTACCGAACCAGACATCTGAGATCCGCCTTGCAGACTGTCGAGTTGTCGTTGCAATCGTTGATTCGCTTCATTAATCTGTCCCGCAAAAACCAGTTCGGCAATTGGTCCGTACAAGATGTTTTCCCAGAATCGGCGGCGTTGCTCGACAGAATTAATGCCTTGTTTGACTGACTGTCTGAATGACGCTGCAAATTCGGCCAGTCGGCCAAAACGGGAGGGAATTAATGTTTCCAGTCGCTCCCTCATCATTCTGACCAGAACCGGCGACAACCCACCAGATGAAACAGCAATGGTCAACGGCGGACGCTCCACTATAGCCGGAAAAATAAACGTTGATAAATCAGGCGTATCGACCACATTGACAGGAATGGAGTGTTGATTGGCCGCTTCTGCAATTGTTGTATTGATGGAATGATCACTGGTTGCTGCAATGACCAAAGTGGCATTGACCAGATCATCCGTTTCAAACACTTTGTGTCTGATTTCAATCTGGTGATTGTCCGCCAATTGCTGAACTTCCTGACTGATATCAGGCGCAACAACAATGACTGATGCTTTGGATTTCAACAGTAGTTGAATTTTACGATATGCGACAGTGCCAGCGCCGATCACCAAACAAGGCTTGTCGGTAACTTTCAGAAAAACAGGGAAATAGTCCATGCAGGCTAAACAAGCTCCTTCCAGCGCAAACGGTTCGCATTCCAGACCACCGTCAGCGATGATAAGGCCATAGCAGCTCCTGCAATCATTGGGTTAAGCAACATGCCAATCAGCGGATACAGGACACCGGCTGCAACCGGTATCGCCAGTACATTATAGAAAAACGCCATAAACAGATTTTGTTTGATATTTTTTGTCGTTGCGGCAGATAGTTGAATCATGTCCGGGACTTTCTGGAGCGATCCCTGCATAATTACAACATCTGCGCTTTCAATAGCGATATCTGTACCGGTGCCAATTGCGATACCGACATCGGCCTGAGCCAGTGCCGGTGCATCGTTAATCCCATCACCGACCATACCGACATTAGCACCATTTTGCTGCAGATCCCTGACTGTCCGGGCCTTGTCCTGTGGCAGAACATTCGCGCGAAAATCATCAATTCCAACCTGTTCTGCGATTGATTTTGCTGTTACTGCGTGATCGCCTGTCACCATCATGACGCGCTGTCCGTTATTTTGCAGGTGTTTGATCGCTGCCACTGAGGATTGCTTGACGGGGTCGGCTATGGTCAACATTCCGATCACTGTACCCTGTTCAGCGAGCAGGACAGGTGTTTGCCCTATTGCAGCGTGTTGATCCATTAATTCAATCATTGCTCCGCAATTCAGACCGCCTTGCTGCATCATGGCCTGATTGCCCAACTGATACACCAGTCCGTTAACGGTTCCCTGAACTCCTTTTCCAGTAATCGACTGGAAATTGTCAGCTGGTGACAAGTCCAGCTGCCTATTATTGGCAGCTTTCACAATCGCCAATGCCAGCGGATGCTCAGAGCCTTGCTCGATACTGGCGGCCATTTGCAGCACATGTTGTTCACTAACACCATCGATAGCAATCACCTGATTCACTTCCGGCCTGCCTTCTGTAATGGTTCCTGTTTTATCCAGAACCACTGTGGTAATTTTCTCTGCGCTCTGCAACGCATCACCGTTGCGGATTAAAATGCCTTGTTGTGCGGCGCGGCCGACTGCAACCATGACAGAGATGGGTGTTGCCAGTCCTAATGCACACGGGCAGGCAATCACCAGTACCGTCATTGAAGTCACGAATGCATAGCCAATAGCAGGCGTGGGTCCAATTGACAGCCAGATAAAAAATGTCAACACTGCGATCACAACAACAACCGGGACAAATACAGCGGCAATCTGATCCGCCAAGCGTGCCAACTCAGGTTTGCTGCTTTGGGCCTGGCGCACGCTTTGAACAATTTGAGCCAATACGGTATCGCGCCCAATCCGGGTCGCTTTAAACAGAAATGATCCAGTCAGATTGACTGAGCCGCCAACCACTTCATCTCCAACTGTTTTTTCTATCGGGATTGCTTCACCAGTCAACATGGACTCATCAATGGCTGAATGACCGTCGATCAATTCACCATCAACAGGAATTTTCTCTCCGGGACGGACCCGGATGGTTTCTTCCAGTCCAACCTGTTCAATGGCAACATCCAGCTCTTCGCCGTTTCTGACGACTCGTGCTGTTTTGGGCTGTAATCCGATTAACTGGCGGATTGCGCTAGAGGTTCGTCCACGTGCGCGCACTTCCAACGCCTGACCGAAATTGATAAACGCCAGGATCATGACTGCAGCTTCAAAATAAGCGTGGCGGGCAATTGGCGGTAACCAGTCAGAAAACACGATGACGATGGTGGAATAAAACCAGGCTGCACCCGTGCCCAATGCAATCAGGGTATCCATATTGGCCTGGCGCAAGTGATAAGCTTTAATGGCTCCGCGATAGAAATGACCGCCTGAAAACCACATGATCGCTAAAGTGACAACTGAAATCAGTAACCAGAACAGGGTTCCTGAAGTCGTTCCCAAATCCGGAAATGAAAACAGATTGAGGTGCGTACCAAGCATCAAAGGTATTCCGGCACCAGCAGCAATCAGAGCCTGTTTTTTTAACTCCTGATAATGCTTTTCTTCCAGGCCTTCCTGTTCAGACAAATCATCCAGACCCTGCATGACTGCTGCTTCATAACCCGCATCCTGTACAGCTTTGATCAAATTCCCTGTATCAATTCCTGATTGAGTCGATACACTGGCGGTATGATCGGCAAAATTGACAGTGGCTGTAACAACATCAGAAACACTGTTTAACGCTGTCTCAACACTGTTGACGCAACCAGCGCAAGACATGCCTGAAATGGACAATTGTATGGTCTGATGTGGTGATTGAGATTGACTGCTCATGGTTTCACTAACCCTCCAATCGAGCGCTGAATTTGATCAGCATACAACCATTCAGTTCAACGCAATGATGTTTAGTCTGCTTATTGTTTATTCAGCGAGGACCTTATAACCCAGGGTTTCGACTGCACTTTTCATTTGTTCAACATCGACTCTGGTTGTGCTGTAGGCAATTTCAACCTTGCTGAGCTTGTGATTCGGAACAGCTTTTTCAATGCCATCCAGAGACTCCAGTGATTGCTTGACAGCAGACTCACAACCACCACATTTCATGCCTGTCACATTCAGTACTATTGTTTCCATTGCAGACTCCAATTATTTGTTACACAGTGTGCTTATGCTTACATTATCATATCCGGGACCAATTGCTGTATCCCCATTTTCTATCAAGAGTATGGTAGGATTGCATCGCAAAATAGTTAATTTAGCTGCAGAGGACTGCAACATGCACCGACCTTATCAAACCCTGATTGTCTTTTTTTTGACTCTATTCTATATCCTGTCCTGTACTGCTGACTCCAGCAAACCGGTAATCACAGATATCACCGCGAATCAGCTACAGGAACTCCAGCAACAAGGTGCTATCGTCATCGATGTTCGCACCCCTGAGGAATGGGATACGACCGGTATCATTCCCGGCTCAAAAAAAGCCATGTTTTTTAATCAAGACATGCAACCTGTTGAAAACCAGTTTCTGAAGGATATCGAAAATATTACCAGCAATACCGATAAACCTGTTGTACTCTATTGCCGTTCCGGAGGCCGTTCCAGTCGTGCCGCAAAACTGCTGCAACAACACAATCTGCAAAACAGAATTTACAATCTGGAAGGTGGTATACAACAATGGCTTGCTGAGGGCAACAAAACCGAAAAATAGCGATTTGCGCTTCTCCTGATATAACTATTAAATGGCGTCAATTTCACTAAATTCAACTCAAACCTTGAATTGGGCGATCACAGAAACTCAAACTTGTTAACCCATCGACTTATTCATTATGCAGAAATCATATCGTAATCAGGCAATCGCTCTTGCAGGACTTTCACTGGCAACTGATCTGGTTCGTCAACTGGCTGTCAATGGGGCAGTCGATGCTGATTCACTGGAAACTCTGGTCAACAGCATCCTGAAAGTCGACGCTGAATCCATTGAAGATGTTTACGGCGGTCTGACTAAATTGCGACCAGGATTCAGAGTGTTGCGCAGCCAGCTTTCAGGCAATCGCGATTTTGACCGTAACCAGGGACGGTACGCAGCCAGTCTGATTTATCTGGAAAACAAGCTGGAAGGCTCTCGACCGATGCAGCAACAGATTCAGGACGGCATCAAGGAAGCCATAGAAGTGAGTAAAGAGCATCCGATTGTCCACCAGGATGTCATTGCCAAACTGGCTAAAACTTATGAGAATTCATTAAGCCAAATTCGCCCTCATGTAATGGTCCAGGGTAACCAGGCTCACTTAACCAGTGCCGTCAATATCAACAAAATCAGAACATTGTTACTCGCTGGTGTCCGTTCAGCCATGTTATGGCGACAAGCCGGAGGCAGCCGCTGGAAATTGCTGATTGGCCGCAAGCAACTCCTAGCAGAAACAGAGAAATTACTTCGCGCTGCCTGACTGTCGCCAGTCGCCTGAGCGATCAAATCAGTGTCATCAGTAGGCTGATCTTTCTGCCATATCCAGCAGCATCCCATGCCTGAACTTCCAGAGGTAGAAACCACGCGTTTTGGTCTTGAACCACATGTCAGGAATCACACCATTCAGCACATCATCGTCCGTCAACCCAGTCTGCGCTGGCCCATCCCGAATTATCTTGCGGATAAATACACCGGCAGCACAGTAACAGCGATCAGGCGACGTGGTAAATACCTGTTATTCGAAACCAGGTTGAATGATGAACAGAATGCTACGTTATTGGTTCACCTGGGCATGTCGGGCAGCTTGCGGATTGTCGATCAGTGTCAACAACCGCGAAAACATGACCATGTGGATTTTATTCTGGATAACCAGACCATTCTGCGCTTTCATGACCCACGCCGATTCGGCTGTATTCTGGAATGCCCGGATCAGGAACCAGACACTCACGTTTTACTCAAAGACCTTGGCCCTGAACCCCTGGGTGATGAGTTCACAGGTGCGTATTTGCATCAACGCTCGCGAAATCGCAGTTTGAGTATCAAAAATTTTATTATGGACAGTCACATTGTTGTGGGATTGGGGAATATCTATGCGACTGAATCACTGCATTTGGCCGGTATTCATCCACTCAGGGCTGCCGGAAGAATTTCCAGAAAACGCTATGAGGTCCTTGTGCCTCATGCCAAACGAGTCATCGAGAATGCCATAGCACTAGGCGGGACAACACTTAGAGATTTTGTCAATTCCAAAGGCAATCCAGGCTACTTTCAACAGCAACTCAGAGTGTATGGCCGTGACAAACAACCATGCTTGAATTGCTCCACACCAATCCGTAAAATCACTCAAAACCAACGCTCAAGCTGGTATTGCCCCAATTGCCAGCACTGATTGATCACAAGTGATCAGAAAAGGCTTGCCAATTCTTAAGATAGCCTTTAAATACACTTTGAACCATGACCAAACGAAAGTCACCTAAAAACAAATCACTGATTATTGACTAAGCTGACGTGTTTTGTAATGGTCCCTTATAACCGACCAGGACACCACTCATCGAGTTTTTGATCTGTCATGATTCATGTATCATGACTACCCCTGTCAACAAACCCTAACCACATACACTGATTGTGAAAACCATGAAATATTGTCTACTGATTCTGTTTGTAATTTCAATCCTGCCTGGCTGTGGACAAAAAGGCGATTTATTTCTGGAAGAACCGAAACCTGAAAACACGGCACCTAACAAAAAAGCAGATCAGAACAAGGATGAAGACTCAGAAGATATCAGCCAATAAATTATTTTCTTATGAATTATTTTAATGACAATAATAACCGGTTATTCGTAGAATCTGTTGCAGTGGAAAATATCGTATCGCAATATGGTACGCCGTGTTATGTCTATTCCAAATCCGCTCTTGAACAACACTGGACTGCATTTGACCAGGCTTTACAAAATCACCCGCATTTAATTTGCTATGCCGTCAAGGCTAATTCCAATCTGGCTGTTCTCAATGTTCTTGCCAAACTGGGTTCCGGTTTTGACATCGTCTCAATAGGTGAACTTGAACGGGTTCTGAAAGCGCAAGGCCAACCCAGTTCGGTCGTATTTTCCGGGGTAGGCAAGCGCAATGATGAAATTGAAAGAGCGCTTGAAGTCGGTATTCGTTGTTTTAATGTGGAAGTTGTTGAGGAACTTGACCGAATCAATCGCATCGCTGACAAACTTGGGAAACGTGCTCCAGTCTCGATTCGCGTTAACCCGGATGTCGACCCACAGACACATCCCTATATTTCAACCGGGTTGAAAGAAAACAAGTTTGGCATTGATATGGATATTGCGCTGGATGTTTACCGTCATGCCAGCCAACTGAATGCCATTGATGTCGTCGGCATGGATTGCCATATTGGATCACAGTTAACCGAGCTGGAACCATTTGGTGCTGCACTGGATCGAATGTTGAGATTACTTGATCAACTGCAACAAACCGGGATTCGACTGACTCATCTGGATCTGGGTGGCGGACTGGGTATTCGCTATGCTGATGAAACACCTCCAAGCCCTGGTGAATATGCTGATGTGTTATTGTCCAGACTGGCTGATACACACTATGAAATCATACTGGAACCCGGACGTGCTATTGCCGGAAACGCAGGCATTCTGGTGACACGAGTCGAGTACCTGAAACAGACAGCAGCTCATCATTTTGCCATCGTTGATGCTGCCATGAATGATTTGCTCAGACCATCGTTGTATCAAGCCTGGCATGATATTATCCTGGTTAACCCAGGTTCTGCTGAAAACAAGGTGTACGATATTGTCGGGCCAGTCTGTGAAACTGGAGATTTTCTGGGTAAACAGCGTCAGCTGGCGATTCAGGAACAGGATTTACTGGCTATCTGTTCAGCCGGTGCATACGGTTTTGTCATGAGTTCGAATTACAATTCACGACCAAGACCACCAGAAGTAATGGTTGATGGCGACCAAACCCATTTGATACGAAAACGTGAAACCATTGAGTCGTTATGGAGCGGTGAAAACATTTTGCCATGATGCTGGAATTTACCAAAATGCACGGACTGGGTAATGACTTTGTCGTCATCGATGCAACCCGGAAACCTGTCCAGTTGAGCGATGGTCAACTCAAGGCCATTGCAGACAGGCACTTTGGTATAGGCTGTGATCAGATACTGGTTGTTGAACAGTCATCAAATCCGGCTATCGATTTTCGTTACAGGATATTCAATGCTGACGGTTCTGAAGTTGGTCAATGCGGCAATGGCGCTCGTTGCTTTGCCAGATTTGTCCAAGACAAACAATTAACTGATAAAAACATCATCCGAGTTGAAACCCAGTCATCCTTGATGACATTGACGATTAACCCGGATGACACGGTATCCGTTAATTTGGGAGTCCCAGTTTTTGAACCAAATCAGGTTCCTTTACTTGCCGAATCCCGAAAAACAAGCTATACCTTATCCATTGATGGGCAAACAATTTCCTATGGAGCTGTTTCATTAGGCAACCCGCATGCGGTTATCCTGGTTGATAAGCTGGACCTCGCTCCAGTCCAGTCCCTCGGTGCCGTGATGGAAAACCATCAAATCTTTCCAGAACGGGCCAATATCGGATTTATGCAAATAATCGATCTGCAACACATTCAGTTACGTGTGTTCGAGCGTGGCGCGGGTGAAACACTTGCTTGTGGCAGTGGCGCATGTGCTGCTGTTGTTGTAGGTATTGAACAAGGCCACCTGGATTCTCCGGTTACAGTTGATCTACCTGGTGGCAGTCTCACGATTGAATGGCAGGGAGAGGGTCAGCCTGTAATCATGACTGGAACAGCAACGACTGTCTTTGAAGGGTCAATGACATTATGACATATGAACGACCGGAACACCTGGCTGAAAAAATATCACCTGAACTTGTGGCCAATTACCTGGCGCGTCATCCGGAATTTTTTCAAGACCATACAGAACTGCTGAAATCTCTGTATATTCCTCATCCTTCGGGTGAAGCTGTTTCTTTAGTTGCCAAACAACTGGAACTGCTGCGCGATGAGAATCGCAAACTGCAAAAACAATACAAAGACCTGGTGGATATTGGCCGCAATAACGATGCGGTGCTGCGAAAAATGCACTCTTTGGTACTGGCCTTAATGAAAGCCCATACCCTTGAAGAAGCAATCCAGTCACTGACTGATATGTTACAGAGTAATTTCTCGACTGACTTTGTTTCTCTGAATATCATCATGGATGGCGAAACAGATTCGGTACTTCCTTCTCGTGGTATGCGTGATCTTGCAATTTCACCTGACAACCATGCCTTGCAATTGTTTGCGGCAATTATCGAAAACAACCAGCCCCAATGCGGCCACGCGTCTCAGGAACAACTTGAATTCCTGTTTCCCAATAATGCCGAGCAAGTTGCTTCTTGCGCAATTATCCCGATTCAACACAACGGGTTTGCAGCATTGATGAGCATCGGTAGTCGCGACAAAAACCGCTTTGCCAACGATGCTGGCATCATGTTTTTAACTCAAATGGCCGAGCTTGTGGGGTTGCGCTTTTCCAGTCTAGTCGATGAAGCCACAGCCACGAAGACTTTCGATGCCGTTGTCGAGCAGTTATTCAGTGATGATGACGATAATATCCCGGATTGAAGCTTTGGCATGAGCCCGTCATCAACTCAAAGTGTTAATGACTATCTGAACCACTTAAAAATAGAGAAACGCGCCTCCTCCCATACCATTTCAAATTATGCGCGCGATTTGTCCATTCTGCAGGACTATTGCCGTCAACATCAAATTCCTGATTGGCAGTCACTAAAACCACATCATATCCAGGCCTGTATTTCTGCGCGTTATCAGCAAAACATCAGCAGCCGCACTATACAGCGTTTGTTATCGGCAACACGGTCTTTTTACCATTATCTGATTGAGACCAATCGCTGTGACCACAACCCCGGGCGTCATGTCAAAGCACCTCGCGCATCCAGACCTTTACCTAAAACCCTGGATGTCGACCAGCTCAACGGTCTGCTCAACCAGCCCGCACAGACTGAGCTGGAGATCCGTGATCTGGCAATTCTAGAGTTGTTTTATTCTTCCGGATTGCGCTTGAGCGAGCTGGCCAGTCTTGATGTCGCGGATCTCGAACTCAATGAAAAAACTGTATTTGTGCGTCATGGCAAGGGAAACAAGTCAAGAATCGTACCGGTAGGTCGTTATGCTGTTAAGGCCATTCGCCGCTGGCTAAGTATCAGACCGCAGTTCATCAAGTCACAATCGACTCAACCAACTCCGGCACTGTTTCTCAGCAAACAAGGCAAACGACTGGCAACACGCAGCATTCAGGAGCGTATCAAACACTGGTGTTTGAAGCATGGATTCAATCAGCTCATCCACCCGCATATGCTGCGCCACTCCTTTGCAAGTCACATGCTTGAATCCAGCGGTGATTTACGCGCTGTTCAGGAATTACTCGGGCATAGCAACATCAACACCACTCAAATCTATACACATCTGGATTTTCAATATCTGGCAGATGTCTACGACAGAGCCCACCCACATGCCAAAAAAAAATAATTCACTGCGTTGACCCCGCTAATTGATATTTTCAGGCTTTGGCCTGACAATCAACGCAAACTCCGCGTAGCTCCAGGGTTAATTCATGTGGGGTAAAACCAAAACTGCGACTTTTCTCGAATAAATCGCTGTAACAAACCTCGGCATCAATTTCAAATGCATTATTACAACTTTTGCAGATTAGAATCGCTGAGTGATGGTCTTTATCTGCGGTTAAACAACCAATATAGGCGTTTAACGATTCCACTTTATGGACCAGTCCGGCATCCATCAGAAAATCAAGAGCTCTGTATACTGTCGCCGGTTTAGCCTTGCTATCTTCGAGTTTCAGCTGATCAAGCAACTGATATGCACCGATTGCCTGATGGCTCGCACAGATTAATTCCAGTATTCGTTTTCTGATTGGTGTCAGGCGAATATTCTGCCCGGCACAAATTGATTCAGCAGCCTGTAGTGCATGTTCCATGCAATCGTCATGATTGTGGCGATGCATCATATCGTTTGAATCAAGTAATTTTATGGGTGTTTTTCTAGTCATGGTCAGATTCATTATACCGCTTATGCCATCTTCTGCATTGAATCATGCTACTGAAGAATGATGCTAATAGCTGTCAAATCAGACAGTGATTCAGAAACCAATGCATGGCACATGCAAACATTCTTGCCTTTAAATGGTCAGACTTGTAAGAAACACTTCAAATGTCTAACCTGGTAACTGCTGTACCAGAAAAAAACGAATATATCTCTCTGTTTAACCTGGATTCAGCTCGTGTTTAGTTACAATTCATGCCCTTAATGTAAGCTGATACCAAATTCTCATAGAGGTCACGGTACGAATATTAAGACATTACGATCAATGTCTGATGCCATGATCAAAACCTGAACGAATCAACAGTGTTATTCGTTCAATTTTTCTATCCAGGAGGATAAACCATGTTCAAACAATGTCTAAAACTTGGAATATTTGCTTCATTATTACTAACCTTCGGTATCGCTGAAAGCCAGGCAGGGGTTCGATTTGACAGCTACCAGGGTTATAACTATGGAAATTATTATCGACCCTACAGCTCACGCTTGTCCTACGGGTTTCGTTCAGGATATTCAGGCAATATTGATTACGGCTATCGCCGTGGTTTTCGTGATGGGCGCTCTTTTCAGAGAAACCGCAGATTTAGAAGACGCGGGGGGTATTACAACGGTCGATACTGCCCAACCCGCCGTCGTTATTAACAGTGACGTTCATGTTCAATTTAACCGTATGTTTGCGCTGGAAAGACTGTAAACCAAGCTGAATTTAGCCTGTTTATTCTAAACCGACGAGGATACCATTTATGTGGTCTCGTATATTCGTCCTTTCCAACGCGAACGTTCCCCGCTAAAGTACCGAACCGCTGAATGCCAGGTCATCATCAAATACATCAGAGCGATAAATGGTAACTCGAGGGCTTTGATAACTGACAGATTGTAATACGACAACGTCGGTGTATAGGTAATTGCCATCAAAATGACAGCACTCAGTGCGGCAATCCACTCCGGTTGGGATATGTCCAAAAAAAACAGACCACTGACTGGTATAATGAATAACACCAGCATCATCAATGTGCAGGCCAATAATAAGCTGATGCTGTACATGAGCTGGGTATAAGCTGTTCGTGCAACCATATCCCAGATTTCCCGCAGACCGGTATATTCGCGATGGCTCCAGGCCGAACGTGTCAACCCGGTCCAGGTTTTGAAACCAGCACTTTTTATCGCTTTGGCCAGACTGCAATCGTCAATTAAGGCATTCTTGATGACATTCAATCCGCCAATTGTATCCAGAGCAGATTTATCTACGAGGATGCATCCACCAGCGGCGGCTGCAATCCGACTGGCAGGTTGATTGGATAGATGGAATGGATATAAAAACTTGAAAAAATAGATAAACGCCGGCATTAACAGGCGCTCCCATTCACTTTGCATTGATGGCGTAACCATCAGGGAAACCAAACTGGAGTTTGTCTGTTGCTTGAATTCAACAAGCTGATACAGAATTCCCGGTTTTAAGGTGATATCTGCATCCAGAAACAGAATTTGCCCGGTAGTCACCTGTTCCACCGCTTGCTGCTGTGCCCAGAGCTTGCCACTCCAGCCTTTTTTCAGAGGTTTGCCCCTGACAAGAGTCACATTATGCTCAGCAGAAAACGCATCAACAATATTCGCTGTCTGATCAACAGAATTATCATCAACAACGATGATGTTCAATGCTGAATAATTCTCGACTAACGCCCGAAGCGTTTGATCTATTATGTACTCTTCATTACGTGCTGGAATAACAACTGTGATATCACTGAAATCACAACTATTTGCTGTCGCAGGGTTTTCAGATGGCCCAGATTCCAGTGTTTCAGTTGTACGCCAGGGCTTCCAAGGTAATATTAGGATCACCAGCCAAATAAAAGCTGACATCCAGAACAGTATCGATATCATCCTTCGTAGTATTCGGTTTTATTCTGCAGTAAATACAGATTTTATTATTTAATATGTTCGATTTCCACTCATATAGCAAGATGACAACTGCACCTAATTGACAGTTTCCTCTTCCTGCTGAACTGATTTTTTCTGTTCAAATTTAATTGGAAATTCGCCTGCTTCAATCGTTGAGACCAATTGAGGATCTGCAACCATCGGTCCTTCTGTGCGTGGCCCTCTTAAATTGGCAACCAAGGCTTTGAACGGATTGTTCAATGTATCTGATACAGCTGTTGCCTCGTATCCGCAATGTGCCATGCAGTTTGAACATTTTGGGTTTTTAGCACTGCCATAATTTTCCCAGGGTGTTTCTTCCATCAAGCCCTGGAAGCTATCACTGTAACCTTCATCGGATAACAGGTAACACGGTTTTTGCCAGCCAAAAATATTGCGGGTCGGATTACCCCAGGGTGTGCAATCATATTTCTGATTACCAGCCAGAAAATCCAGATACAGACTGGAATGATTGAGCCGCCATTTCTTGTTTTTGCCAATTCGAAAAATCCCGCGAAACAAGCGCTTAGTGGTGCTGTTTTTGATAAAGACATCCTGGTTCGGTGCGCGTTCATAGCTGAACCCTGGTGAAATGGTGACACCTTCCACACCCAGCTCCATTGCATAATCCAGAAACTCAGCAACATGATCGGCTTCTTCGCCATCAAACAATGTGCAATTGACTGTTACCCTGAATCCTTTTTGCAAGGCAATTTGAATCGCCTCTACTGCACGATCAAATGTACCGTCCTGGCATACGGCTTCATCATGACGTTCTTTGAGCCCATCCAGATGCACTGAAAACGTCAGATATGGAGATGGCGTGTAATCCTTGATGCGTTTTTTCAATAATAATGCGTTGGTACACAGATAAACGAATTTCCTGCGCTCAATGATTCCTTCTACAATCTGTGGCATTTCCTTATGCAACAATGGCTCACCACCTGGAATAGAAATGATCGGTGCACCGCATTCATCGACAGCTTGCAGACATTCGTCAACACTCAAGCGTTTTTCCAGAATCTCTTTCGGATAATCAATTTTCCCACAACCTGCACAGGCCAGATTACATTGAAACAAGGGTTCCAGCATTAACACCAGAGGATAGCGCTTGATGCCCTTGATTTTCTGTTTGAGAAGGTATCGCCCTACGGCCATTTGCTGTCGTAAAGGTACGCCCATATCGATTCTCCGTTTTTTTTAATTCGATTGTAGTGAGGTCACTGTATCCAGGGACGGTAACTCACAGATAAATTAGCTGATGTGTTGAGCCTGGTCCTGTGATTTCTTAATACCCGCCAATTCTCCAGGCAAGGCAAACGTCACTTTTTCTTCCGGTGCGTCCATTTCCTGAATATCAGTGATTCCAAATTGCTTGATTGTATCCAGAACTTCCTGGACCAGCACTTCAGGTGTCGATGCGCCAGCGGTAATGCCTACTTCCTTGACATCAGCAAACCAATTTTTCTGTAGTTCCTCGGCATCCTGCACAAGGTATGATTTGATACCCATGTGCTCGCCAACTTCCTGCAATCGGTTGGAGTTGGAACTGTTACGTGCGCCCACCACAATCAGCAAATCTACCGAGTCTGCCAATTGCCTGACTGCACTTTGTCGGTTTTGGGTGGCGTAGCAGATATCGTCTTTGCGTGGTTCGATAATTCTGGGGAAGGTCTCTTTGAGTGCAGAAACAATATTGGCGGTATCGTCGACCGACAGTGTCGTCTGAGTGACATATGTCATTTGATCAGGGTTTTTAACCTTGTCCTTGAGCTTTGCCACATCATCAACATCCTGAACCAGGTACATGGCGCCACCAAAACTGGTATCGTAATGCCCCAGTGTTCCGATCACTTCAGGGTGTCCGGCATGACCAATCAACACGATTTCACGGCCTAATTGCGCGTTTTTGACAACTTCCTTGTGGACTCGTGTGACCAGTGGACAGGTCGCATCAATCACTCCCAGGCCTCTGGCTTCTGCATCTGTCAACATGTCATCCGGTACGCCATGCGCGCTGAAAATGGTTACAGCGTCAGCTGGCACTTCATCCAGAGTTTCGACAAATACCGCTCCGCGCGAACGCAAATCCTCAACGACCCGGTGATTATGGACAATCTCGTGAACCACGTAGACCGGGGCTCCATATTTCTCCAGGGCTGATTCAACTATTTCTATTGCTCTGACAACACCAGCGCAAAAGCCTCTGGGTTTCGTTAACGTTACATCCATTCAATCCACTCCTGGTTTATATAGAGTTGGAAATATGCTGCTGTTGACTGCACACACCATTCAATTCAATCAAAATCAATTTGAAGAAGAATATCATTTTGTGTTAGTTTTGCAAAAAAACAACAACTCAATTTCCTTGCATCTGTTAATACTTTTTCTAATTCAGAAAAACAAGCGCTTGACTTCAAAGGTAAATTCTATAGAATTTGTAAAAAATATCAAGCTTACAGAATTGGTATAGTTGTGTAATGTTAACATTTTGTTGCCAAATTGAGAATCAAAAAAGACTAAAATCCTGCACAAATGGCTGTCACAAAAAAACAACAAATCGGAATTCAATCCCAACCAGCGACACATATCGCGACAACAATGGACAATCAGGCCTCTGCTCAATTCCAGTCTAAGATGCTGTCAGGTGTTTCGCGCACCTTCGCGCTGACCATCCCACAGCTACCGGAAACACTGCGTTTTGCTGTAGGAAACGCTTATCTGTTGTGCCGCGCTGTGGATACCATAGAAGACGAGCCAGCCCTGAGTAATGACCAGAGAGTACAGTTCTGCAACCAGTTTATAGATGTCGTTTCTGGAACATCGCCAGCACAGCAATTAGCACTAGACCTGTTACCAAGGTTATCGGACAGCACCATCCCGGCTGAGCATGAGCTGATTCGCAATCTCTCACAAGTGATTGAAATCACCATGAGCTTTCCGGAACCAATCTACCAGGCCTTGTTGAAATGTGTGCAGACCATGGCTTATGGAATGCCGCTGTTTCAGGAATCAGAGATTAAACATGGCCTGCCAACCGAGCATGATTTTGATCAATATTGCTACTATGTCGCAGGTTGCGTTGGTGAAATGCTCACCACTCTGTTTTGTGAATATTCGCAGGAGATTGGCCGACACCGCGAAACCATGCATCCACTTTCGGTATCTTTCGGCCAGGGATTGCAGATGACTAACATACTCAAAGACATCTGGGATGACCGAAAACGCGATGTATGCTGGCTGCCTCGTGATGTTTTCATCCAAAGCGGATACGACTTGTCACAATTAAGCCCGGAAACAAACACCCAGGCCTTTCAGAACGCTCTGAGCTATCTGGTGAGCCAGGCATACCATCATTTAAACAATGCCCTGCAATACACCTTGCTGATCCCGCCTCATGAAAAAGGCATTCGCAGGTTTTGTCTTTGGGCAATCGGGATGGCCTTGCTGACCTTGCAGAAAATCAGCGGAAAGCTCGACTTTACCGATTCACAGCAAGTCAAAATTTCACGCAATCAGGTCAAAACAACCGTTGCTGCAACAAACCTGACTGTATCGAGTGACCGCTTACTTAAATGGTTGTTTTACAGAACAGGACGTGGTCTGGATCAACCAATCTGGACATTTAACAAACACGATCGACCAGTTTACTCTTAATTTCAGGAATTTCCCATGTTTGATGAAAGTGCAATACAAGCTGCTGCTTTACAGGAAACAGATACGTTTGCGACGGGACAGTCCCAATACGATCTGGCTACCGCAATTAAACGAGCGCAACAGACACTGCTCAGCCACCAGGAGACTGACGGCCACTGGCTTTACGAACTGGAAGCGGACACCACAATTCCTTCTGAATACATCATGCTCATGCATTTTGTCGGAGAAATTGATGAGTTATTACAAGTCAAAATAGCTCGATATATCCGCTCCAAACAGAGCGACGACGGCAGTTTCCCGCTTTATTACGGAAGTGCCGGAGATATCAGTATCAGCACCAAAGCCTATTTTGCCCTGAAACTGGCTGGTGATGATCTTGATCAACCACATATGCGTAAAGCCCGTGAATACATTCTCAGCCAGGGAGGTGTTGCCAAAGCCAATGTGTTCACACGAATTGCACTGGCAACGTTCGGCTTGTTGCCCTGGCGCGGTGTTCCCTATATTCCGGTAGAAATTATGCTCCTACCGCGCTGGTTTCCATTCCATCTGACCAAGGTTTCATACTGGTCCAGAACTGTTATGGTTCCACTGTTCGTGATATGCACATTAAAAGCAAAAGCCCAAAATCCCACCAACGTCAATATCGATGAGCTGTACAAGATTCCAGCGGATCAAGAATATAACTTCTTCGCAAAAAACGATATGCTGGACAGAGTTTTTCTGTTACTGGATCGAATCGGAAAAAGCTGTGATCGGTTTATTCCTGGCATTGTCCGTCAAAAAGCCCTGAAAAAGGCAGAACACTGGATTATCGAACGGCTCAATGGTGAAGACGGCATAGGCGGCATTATGCCGGCAATGGCCGGATCCTATCAGTCATTGTTGCTGCTTGGATACGACCAAGATCACGAGCATGTCAAAACCGTGAAAAAAGCGCTGGAAAAACTACTGGTAGTCAGAACCCACGATGCGTATTGCCAGCCTTGTCTTTCACCAGTCTGGGATACCGGACTGGCTGTTCTTGCTCTGCAACAGTCTGATATGGAAGCCAATCGATCCGCAATCAACCATGGTATCGACTGGCTGCTCAGCAAGCAACTCAGTGACGAACCAGGGGACTGGCAGGATATGCGACCCAATGTACCGGGTGGTGGCTGGGCATTCCAGTATGAAAATCCACATTACCCAGATGTCGATGACACCGCAGTTGTAGGTTACGCCTTGCAACAAATGAACGACCCCAAACTTGACGAGCCCATTTTAAGAGCAGCGCGCTGGATTGCCGGAATGCAGTCCAAAAATGGCGGCTGGGGAGCATTTGATGCTGAGAACACACATTACGCCCTGAATCACATTCCGTTTGCCGATCATGGTGCTTTGCTTGACCCACCGACTGTGGATGTCAGCGCCCGATGTATTATGTTTCTGGCCAAACTTGTCGATCAGCATCCTGAGTTCAAACCGGTCATTGAACGCGGCGTACAATATCTGCGCGATGAGCAGGAAACTGACGGATGCTGGTTCGGACGCTGGGGGACAAATTATGTTTACGGCACCTGGTCAGTTCTCGACGCACTGGGCGCATTGGGCATGAGCCAGGATGATCCGATGTTACAAGCCGGTGTTCAGTGGTTACTGAACACTCAAAAAGAAGATGGCGGCTGGGGTGAAGATAACTACAGTTACCACGACCCGGCAGACCGTGGCCGGTTTCATCGCAGCACAACTTTTCATACTGCCTGGGCAATCCTTGGCCTGCTGAGTGTCGGGTATGCAGATTCAGATGCAGTTAAATCAGGCATCGATTTTCTGCTGCGCAAACAGGAAGAAGATGGATTATGGGATGACCCATGCTATACAGCCCCAGGCTTCCCTAAAGTGTTCTACCTGAAATATCATGGATACAATAAATTTTTTCCACTGTGGGCACTGGCTGAATACAAAAACTGCATGAGCACGTGACACGTATTGCAATCATTGCCGCCATGCCGGATGAAGTCAGCATGCTGACCAAGCGGCGGGTTTTGCCAGGTCATTGGATTGAGGAAGGCCAACGATTCATTTGTGTCTCCGGTGTAGGTGCAGATGCTGCAGCAAAGTGCTGTCAAAAGGCTCATGAAGCCGGCGCAACAGCTATCATCAGCTGGGGATGCGCCGGTGCACTTACCCACGGGTTATGTGCCGGTGATCTGATTATTCCTTCCCTTGTCAGCAACCACAACAATAACGAGTTGAGGGTTTGTGAAAACAGTCGGCAAAAATTGATTTCCCTGTTACCGGATACGATCAAGGTTCATGATGGGAAATTGATTGAAACATCGTCAATTATCGCCAAACAACACAAAAAACAGGCGTTATACGAATCAACACGCGCCATCGCAGTCGATATGGAAAGTTACACGATTGGCAACTATGCTCGGGCACACCAGCTGGACTTTCTGGTCATTCGTGCGATTTCCGATACCTCCACAACTGACTTGCCCGATATCATCCAGTCGGAAACAGATGATACTGGTCAGATTCTAATTTCCAGAATCATTACCGCCACATTGCTCAAACCCTGGACGATTCCCGGCCTGATCCAGGTTGGCCGACAATTCAAACTTGCGAAATCTGTACTTGCAACAGTCGCTAAACAGTTTGATCAACTGCCTCTGGAGCAGCTTTCACACCCGCTCAGTATTTAATTCATTCATCGTCCGATGTTTAACACTCTCAAACAGATTGTACTGAATTTTCTGCTGGGGCTGAGTAATCAGTGTGTTCATCATCCCTGGAAAACAATGTTGATCGCTGCATTTATAAGCAGTGGAGCATTGTTTTCGATTACTAATTATCTTGGTGTCAATACTGACACCTCGGCTATGCTGTCCCCTGACCTGCCCTACCAGGTCAACCTCAGACAACTGAATCAATCATTCCCCCAGGATCAGGATATTATCCTGATCCTGATTGAAGGTAGAACAGCTGAACAATCAACGGTGATCAGCAAAAGACTGTACCGCCAGATTGCCGCGAAAACCGAGTTATTTGAATACCCGTTCAGCCCTGGAAACAGTGAGTTTTTTCAACAAAACGGCTTGCTGCTACTAAGCCTTGAGGAATTGCATGATATAACCGACAAACTGGCCAAGGCACAACCCTTTCTGGGGAAGCTGGCGCGAAATGATTCACTTGACGGCTTATTCGGCGCCTTGCAACAAGCAATGGACTTTTCTGCCGACGGTGATGATGTTCCGATTGATCTCAGCGATGTACTGGTTAATGTTACTCAGGCTTTGCAATCTGCCAGCGATCTACAGACTCAACCAATGTCCTGGCAAAATTTGATGCTGGGCAACAGCTCCACCATTAATCAAAATGAGCAAGTCATCATCGTCAAGCCGATTCAGGACTTCAACGCTTTACATCCGGCTGGCAAAAACATGCAGTTTTTACGCGACCAGCAAGCCAGTCTCCAGCAACAGTTTCCGGGATCGAGAGTGTGGATAACCGGTCCTATTGCACTTGATCATGAAGAGCTGGAAACAGCATTAAGCGGAGCTGTCAAATCAGCTATTTTGGCACTCACGTTAATTACTGTATGCCTGTATTTCGGCTTACGCAGTATTAAAATGGTTCTCGTCACATTTGCCGTACTTGTTACCGGATTGCTGTGGACAACCGGATTTGCTGCATTATCAATCGGGAATTTAAACATTATCTCACTGGCATTTGCCGTGCTCTATATCGGACTTGGCGTAGACTATGCCATTCATTACTGCCTGCGTTATCAGGAGTTTCCAGATTCAGCATTTGATATCGATCTGATCCAGAAAACGACACGATCTATCGGCGCATCGCTTCTGCTGTGCGCAATAACTACGTCTATCGGATTTTTTGTTTTTATGGCTACTGATTTCCTGGGGGTTTCGGAGCTTGGCCTGATTGCAGGTGTCGGTATTTTTATTGGCTTGTTTATCACCCTCACTGTATTACCTGCTCTACTGGTGCTGCTCAAAACAGTCAACCACCACACCATTCCCAGATTACCAACACTACTGATCGATTTACCCACCAAACAGCATAAACCTGTGATCGCGTTTTCACTGCTGTTACTGGTGTTTTCGCTGATTCTCATCACCAAAGCGCATTTTGATCCGGACCCGATCAATCTTAAATCACCGGATACCGAGTCTGTCATTGCCTTTAAACGGTTACAGTTATCAGACTATTTTTCTCCCATGACTGGCGCGGTACTGGCAAAAAGCGCTGATCAAGCGCAATCGTTTGAAAACCGGCTCACACAACTGGATGTTGTCAAAGATGTGGTATCCATATTTGATTTTGTACCAGGTGATCAGGATCAAAAACTCGAAATGATTGATGATTTAACCTTACTGACAGGCTCTGATATACAACAATTAACAGCTGAACCAGTACTTGTACAGAATGCCGATTCAATTGTTTCTTTCAAACACAGTGTCGATCAGTTAATTGCGACCGGCCAGTCCTCACTGAATACCGACACGCTGACTAATTTACAAGCTGCTTTAACACAATTTCTTATTCGCTATAACCAGGGAGGGCAGCAACAAACGTACTTGAATTCCTTGCATGTCAATTTACTGGGTTACTTGCCGTTGACCATGCAACTGCTGGAAAAAAGTCTGGCTGCCGACGCTGTTGAGCTGGATACAATCCCAGAGCTGATTTTGCGTCGATGGGTCAGCAAAGACAATATCTATCGCCTGGAAGTCCTGCCCAGTGCATCGTTAACAACACAGACTGAATTAAATGCATTCACCAGAGGCATTCAGACCGTCGTCCCCGATGCAACCGGCTACCCGGTTGTTTTCATTGAATCAACCGATGCTATCGTCAATGCTTATCTGCAAGCTTTCATTCTGGCATTTACTGTGATTTTTCTGATTCTTTTCATCAGTTTACGCAGCATCAAATCCACATTTCTTGTTATCTGGCCATTACTTCTGGGAGGATTGATCACCTGCGCATCGACTGTGCTGTTAAACACTCCATTCAATTATGTTAATGTAATCGCTCTTCCACTGCTGCTGGGAATCGGAGTCGACAACAGTATTCATATTATTCATCGGTTCAAATCAACCGCTGCAAACCAGAATCCGTTACAAACCAACACAACGCGGGCAATTATCTACAGTAATCTGACCACAGTTCTGAGCTTTTTCAGCCTGACACTGACGCCACATGCCGGAATGTCCAGCATGGGCTGGCTGCTGGCGATCGGCGTCTTATCTGCAATTTTTTGCACACTGGTCATTTTGCCTGCATACCTGACATCACAAACTAACTGATACACCGGCTTATTTGCAAAGAGACAACAATGCCAAGCAGAATTTCTGAATTACTCGAACAACATCAAGGGCAACATTTTGACCTCCATGAACAGTATCTCAACAACCAGATGGTCCGGGTACTAAAGACAATTGGTTACGACCGCACTTATGTTCGAGCCAAGGGACAATATCTGTATGACAGTGAAAACAATGAATATCTCGATTTATTAAGTGGTTTCGGTGTTTATGCATTAGGACGAAACCATCCGGCGATTGTTGCTGCCTTGCAGGATGTCCTCAGCTCGGAATTACCGGACCTGGTACAACTGGATGTTTCATTGCTAAGCGGAATGCTGGCCGAAAAATTAATCAAGAACACCCCGAATGGCCTGGACCGCATGTTTTTCTGTAACTCAGGCGCAGAATCCGTAGAAGCAGCAATCAAATTTGCCCGTTTCACTACAGGTCGCAAACATATTGTGTACTGCGAACATGGCTACCATGGCTTAACCATGGGCTCGTTGTCATTGAATGGTGAAAACGTTTTCCGTGAAGGATTCGGCCCGTTGCTGCCGGATTGCTCCGCGATACCGTTTAACGATCCTGAAGCGTTGGAGCAAGCACTGGCTGGTAATAACGTTGCAGCATTTATTGTTGAACCCATCCAGGGCAAAGGCGTTAACCTGCCAGATGATGATTATTTCCCGGAAGTACAACGCCTGTGCCAGAAATACGGAACACTGTTCGTCGCCGATGAAGTACAAACCGGACTGGGTCGAACCGGAGAATTATGGGCTGTCAACCATTGGCAGGTCGAGCCGGATATGCTGTTGATGGCCAAAGCCTTATCTGGTGGCTTTGTCGCCGTTGGCGCGGTCGCCATGAAAAGTATGATAATGGACAAAGTGTTTAACCGCATGGATAGAGCTGTCGTCCACGGCTCCACATTCTCCAAAAACAACATGGCGATGGCAGCCGGTTTAAGCACGCTGATGGTTATTGAAGAGGAAAACCTGGTTGAGAAAGCCAGGACATCCGGTCAGCAATTGATCTCCCGACTGTCTGCGATGATTGATCAGTATGAATTTCTGCACGAAGTACGTGGCAAAGGCATGATGATTGCCGTAGAATTCGGCAGTCCGCGAAGCCTCAAACTAAAAGCAGCCTGGAGTATGCTGGAAGCAGCAAACAAGGGCTTGTTCTGCCAAATGGTAACAATTCCACTATTTTCGGAACATCGTGTTCTGTCCCAGGTTGCCGGTCATGGCATGAATGTAGTTAAACTGCTGCCACCACTGATTCTCACTGAAAAAGATATCGACTGGATCGTCAACAGTTTTGACAAAACCATTGCCGATTGCCATAAAGTACCGGGATCTATCTGGGATTTAGGCAAAACACTGGCTGGTCATGCAATTAAATCCAAAAAAGCATAGCGATACTTAACTGCGTTAACAGGCTGGCTGTTTCGATTTTCTAACTATGTTTGCTTAAAACACGCGATTAAAATCCAGTGCTTTCTATCCTGTTGGGAAAACGATTTTGAGGATAGCGATCATCACAGATGCCTGGCATCCTCAAATCAACGGCATTGTGACTACTCTGGTCAACACCGTTCAGGAACTTATTAAACTGGATCATACTGTCCAGGTATTCGATTCTGCACCATTCAAGACCATCGCCTGCCCTGGTTATCCACATTTTAAACTGGCATTTCTGTGTGGACCTCGTTTGCGGCCATTGATTGAGCAATTCAATCCTGATGCCATTCATATTGCAACGGAAGGACCGGTCGGTTTTGCAGCGCGGCGTTATTGTCATCACAAAGGGTATCGTTATACAACTTCTCTGCACAGTCATTACCCGGAATACCTGAAACTGCGAGTCGGATTCCCACCCATCATCAGCCATGCCTACATGCGCTGGTTTCATCGCAAAAGCTCCGGGATTATGGTCGCTACTGAATCACTCAAAAGCCAATTCCAGAAAAAAGGCTATCGAAACTTTCGCTCCTGGACATTAGGTGTCAATACCGACTTGTTCCGACCAGGTGACAAATCCTTTCTCAATGATCAACGACCCATTTTCATATATGCCGGTCGTCTGGCCGTTGAAAAAAATGTAGAGGATTTTCTGCAACTGGATTTACCAGGTACAAAATATGTCATCGGCGACGGTCCGCTATACGACACCCTCAAACAAAAATATTCAAACGCCCGATTTGTCGGCTATAAAACCGGGCTGGAATTGACACATTACCTGGCAGCCGCCGACGTTTTTGTTTTCCCGAGCAAAACCGACACCTTTGGCCTGGTTTTACTGGAAGCGCTGGCCTGCGGTGTACCAGTTGCCACCTACCCGGTTCCAGGCCCTAACGATGTCATCAGAGACTCCAAAGTCGGTCAACTAAACACCAATCTACAAACAGCAGCACTCACCTGCTTAACCCTTAACCCGCACGATTGTAGACAATATGCGCTTAACTATTCCTGGCAACAATCAGCTAAAGCGTTTATCAACAACCTGATTGAAAAATAATCTTCTGATCACTACTCACCTTAGAGTTACACTGGCAATACAGCTGCTACATCATTAAAATAAACCCTTCTGAATCTTCGCTATTCCGCACAACCTGCTATTTCGACAATAAAACCATTAATAAGCTATGAGCTATAAAGCCAGTGTAATCAAACTCGCCATCAACATGACACCAGATTATGTCATGCGCTGCGTTACAAACCTGATACTCAAGGATATCGCCAAATTAACTGATTTCACATTTGACCTGAATTCCAGAACTGCCCAGGTAACCTTCAATCTAAGCGGCGACCCTGAACCAATTACTGTCTCAGTGAATGGATTTGAAATGACAAATGAAGATGGCCGTCACAATTTCATACTGCACAAAGCTGAATCTGATCGCCAATGGGTTCATGCAATACTGAACAAGGTTGCCGGAAAAGGCTGGAAAATACCTGTAATTCCCCGTTTTCAGTCAAAAATTGACCTGGTTGCGGAGGTTTTAAGCGCGTCAGATCAATAAATTCCAATTTTTTAAATTGGCTGATAATTATTTGGTCTTAAAATCAACCGGAAGCAAAAAACAAAAGACAGTTGATGGTGAGAAATTATTCGATTTTATGGCCCTTGAATCAAGCGCCCTCTGGCCAATCCGCATGTCAGAACAATCGCATATAACTGTCCCCCTTACTTAGGACAGATTATAGAAAGGATTTAGGAAATATCTTTTTTTCGATGGTGTTTTCCGATATATTTCGCACCTCGATCACTATGGAGCACCAATCGCCTTTGGCGGTTGTCTTAAGGGATACGCGTTGACTAACGCGGGACTGACCAGGTTCATCGTCATCAGCGAGTCAAAATGTCAACCAACAATTCTGCGTGAGTACACATTCATCACAATCGCCAAAAGCATGCAGCCTTGTACAGTATAAGATAGTAGATGTTGCCTGCCCGCACATCATTTTTTACCACCGGATTGAAATTTTGGTTTAACAGATTGTCTGCGACAGCATCACTGGGCTTACATTTCGAGGTCACTTTGTAAACATTCCGCAGTGTCTCAAGAAGTCCAAATTGTGTCATCAACTAGCGGACCCTGAAACAACCAATGTGTATACCTTATTCGCGCAGTGTTTTCATGTTCGCACGACTCCCCAGACAATTTCGGCTCTCGCAAACAACGTCTTTATACGCCGCTAGACATGAAGTGTCTCTTCCATGATGACCTCAGCGGGTCGTTTGAGCCAGTCTTAATACGTCGATCGACTGACCTTCATCACGCGGCATAACAAAACAACCAGATAGTGAGTCGATTTAGTCAGGATGACTTCACACCTTATTTCATGTGTTTCGCGAAAAAGGAAAGACCTTTTTAGCCTCCCCTTTTCCTGCTTCAATTGTCAAACGTCTTTGCATAAGCGCTTGAGTTCAGAACGCCTTTCCTCACTTAAATTCTGCATCAATCGCATCTTACCATTTGTCAAGAAAACTGCTTCTGATTCAAACCCCTTTTGACTCTTCCAATAACGAAAAATGGAATAGTAATTAATTCTAAAAATCGTTTACTACAGGCTGTTTTTTTAGAGTACATCCTAATGATTAATGTATATTCAATTCCAGATAAGCATTGAGCAAAAAGCACTGTTTTTGCTCGTCGTTAGAGTTAAGCAATGACTTTTAATTGATAAATGTTATAAAATGCAAATTAATATAATTTTTTCTACACGAATCAAGTTTTGACATACACGGGCAAAAAAAACGATCATTGTTTGGCAGCTCGCAATTCCTAATTTTCAGTATTCCAAAACCAATCCTGTGATCAATTCGCTACTCCACCTCATGAATCATACAGTTCAACTATCATGACTACAGCTCCTGATCTGACCTTGAAAAAATTCAGTGAAAATCAAGCCTCTTACATTCGGTGGGCTATTTATCTGACCCTGTTTGTCATCATCTACTTTGTATTTCGTGATGCCATCGACGTTTTGATTTATAACTGGAATGAAAAAGAAGAATACAGTCATGGCTGGTTGATACCTTTGGTCACGGCTTATTTGATCTGGCAGGAGAAAGACCATCTTGAACGCATCAAACCTCAAGGATCCTGGTTAGGTGTATGTGTAGCCGTTTTTGCCCTGATTTTATTTCTACTGGGTGAATTAAGTACGCTATACGTCATTGAGCAGTATGCTCTTGTGATTCTGATATTCGGAATTGTACTTGCGATGGAAGGCAGTGATCGATTCAGGTTAATCTGGATACCACTCGTCATGCTGTTTTTCACGATCCCGCTACCAACGTTTCTTTACCGGTCTTTATCTTCCGAGTTACAGCTCATCTCATCGAGTCTTGGAGTAGGCATCATCAGGCTTTGTGACATCTCGGTCAACCTGCAGGGTAATGTCATCGATCTTGGCACATACCAGCTGCAAGTTGTCGAGGCTTGTAACGGCCTGCGCTATTTGTTTCCGCTAATGAGTCTGGCATTTATATGCGCTTATTTTTTTAAAGGCGCATTTTGGAAACGCGTCATTATTTTTCTGTCCAGCATCCCAATTACCATTCTGATGAACAGTTTCCGCATTGGTATGATCGGTGTGCTTGTGGAATATTGGGGAATCGAAATGGCGAATGGTTTCCTGCATGACTTTGAAGGCTGGGCAATTTTTATGCTGTGTCTTGGGGTATTGATCCTGGAAATGTGGTTACTGGCAAAAATTCCACCTTACCCCGAGAAACTAGTAACGACAGAATTGCCTAAAACTCATGATTCTGAACCAGGCAAAACTGATAATAATATCAGCTGGCCTCAGGGATTACTGATAGGTGCGCTGCTAGTTGTATGCGGAACAACTGTCGCATCAATTGACAATCGCAGCGAAATTATTCCGCATCGCAAGTATTTCCTTGATTTTCCAGTCAGTATCAACGACTGGGAAGGTAAAAAACAAGTCATGGAAAAGAAATACCGGGATGCTTTGCAGTTTGACGATTACGTCATGGCAGATTACAGGAATGCGTCCAAACTACCGGTAAATCTTTATGTCGCTTATTACGAATCTCAACGCAAGGGCACTTCAATACACTCACCTCGATCCTGTATTCCTGGAGGGGGATGGAAAATTCAATCCGTATCAACTGAATCGATCAATGTAGAAGGTCAGGACATCCGTTCAAATCGAGTCATCATTGAAAAAGGCCGAATCCGCCAGCTTGTCTATTACTGGTTTGATCAACGAGGCCGTAATCTGACTAACGAATACATCGTTAAGTGGTATTTATTCTGGGACGCATTGACCAGGAACCGCTCAGATGGTGCATTAATACGTTACACTACAATTGTTACAGAAAATGAAAGTCTTGAAACTGCAGAAATCCGCATCAAGGGCTTTATTAAAACAACGACTCCAATTCTCAGAGACTATATTCCCCAATCATAATAAGGTTTTTCAATTTCAAATCCGGCTTCCTTGTGACAGAATTGATTACAGCTCTAATAATCACTTCTCTACAAACATGTAATTTGCTAATAAACAAATGCTATTTGGAACAGGCAAATCAGCATTCTGAACCCACCGAGCTATAACCAGTCTTGCAAGTAATTGATGGGCAGGATAAAGAGTTTTCACTCATTTATCGACACACAACTTATCTACAATGCCATACCAGACAAAAATAATAACTTTACGACAAGCACTACAGGACTATGCAGCTCCCTGGCAAACATTGATTGAACAGGAATCAATTGAACCAACCCAGTTGCCGGGTTGGCTTCAGATCACTTGCTCTGTATTTAAAACAACTGACAAAACTGAAGTTTGCCTGATATTCAATGATCAACAAGAACTGGTTTCTGTCATCCCTTATACAAAGGCAGTATCAAAAAATTACGGTCTGCATGTAATCACAGTAGAAATTATTACAAATCTGATTTCTTATCACAGTATCATTCTAGGGATTAAAGCCAGTCCCGAAAACTTCCAACTTTTTTTGAATTCAATCGGACGCTGGGACATTTGTACTGCCCCAACCCTGCTGACTCAAGATCATAGTTATCAACAATTAAAACAAGTCATCACCAAACAACATTGGATTCAAACAATTCTTACTTTATCATCTCCTTATATAGAGATCACCAGTAGCTGGGAAGATTTTCTGGCGCAACGGAGCCGCTCATTCAGATACCGCTTAAAACGTAAAGCCAAAGCTGTGGCCAAAGCAGGTACCATGAACATCAAATGGTATACTGACAATACGGACCTGGATGAGTTACATAAATCAATGTTGTCAATCGAGTCTAACAGCTGGAAAATAAATGCAGACATGGCGATCACGCAAAGTGCTGTGGAACAGGATTACTATAAACGGTTGTTACCGTGGATGGCGGACAACCATTTATTGATGGCAAATGTTATGTTTATAGATGACACACCAGTCGCCTATGGTCTGCATTACAATTTCAAGCAACGCTGGGGACAGTTAAAAACATCGTTTGACAATCGTTATCAGGAATATTCTCCCGGCAAGCATCTGGTTGATATCACCATAGAACGAGCGTTTAAAACAGGGGTCAGAGAATTTGATTTTCTCGGTGATAAAATGCCACATAAGCTTGAATGGACTGATCTGGCTCGTCAGCATGAAACTCTCTATGTTTATAATTCAAACAGTTTAAAAGGAAAATTAACAGGGTTAATTAAACACTGTATTTCTGAAATCAAGTCGCTCAAGCACAAATTTTCTGAAAGCGCATGACATCCAGTCATCAGCTATAAAGCACTAAAAGACAAATCAAAATCATAACGAGCGTTTAAATAACACTAATTCCAATAAACATGCAGTCATATGGCTGTGATTCCATACAATTCTGTAATGACTCAACGTGTAATCCGGATCGCTACCCGTCGTAGCCAACTCGCCCTCTGGCAGGCCAATCATGTTGCCCGCCTGATCACTGATACTTTTCCTGAACTGTCGACTGAACTGGTTCAATTGACGACACAAGGCGATAAAATTCTGGATTCCCCATTGGCCAAAATTGGTGGCAAGGGATTATTTGTCAAAGAGCTTGAAACAGCCATGCTGAATCATGGTGCAGATATAGCTGTTCATTCCATGAAAGATGTTCCGGTTAATTTCCCAGCAGGACTTCAACTGTCCAGTGTATTAAAACGTGAAGACCCGACAGATGCGTTTGTTTCGAACTCGTCTGACAGTCTTGATCAATTACCAGACAATGCCGTCATCGGCACATCAAGTCTACGCAGACAATCCCAATTATTGGCAAGACATGCAGGATATACAATTCACAGTCTGCGAGGCAACGTCAATACCCGACTCAGCAAACTTGACGATGGTCAGTATGATGCAATTATATTAGCCAGTGCCGGACTCAAACGTCTCGGCCTTGAGCACAGAATTACGCAGCAGCTCTCACCACAGACAAGTTTGCCGGCCATCGGCCAGGGTGCGATTGGCATTGAAAGCCGAGTCGATGATCTGGAATTAAACCAAAAACTCACCCAGTTAGCAGATTTTGAAACGAGTATCTGCATCGAAGCGGAACGTGCATTAAATGCCGGCCTAAACGGCGGTTGCCAGGTTCCAATTGGAGGGTTTGCAGAAATTATCGACGGAACACTCACTCTCAACGGTATGGTTGCGACACCTGATGGCCAACAATTCATTCAATCGGCTATGCATGGAACGCCGGAATCAGCTACTCAACTTGGACAGCAAATGGCTGAAGACCTGCTGGCAAGAGGCGCTGATTCGATACTGGCCTCACTGTATGAATAATAACCCTGACATTCATCGTGCTTTGCAAGGCATCACAGTTCTTGTCACTCGTCCTGAACCGCAAAACCTGAAATTAAAGCAGCTGATTGAGCAAGCAGGCGGCAAAGCCATTCTGTTTCCGGTTCTGGAAATTTTACCGGTTACCAATACCTCCAAAGCTGTGCGTCAATTGTCCGCTGCTAATCACTGGGACTGGATCATATTCACCAGCGTCAACGCTGTGAACCATGCACTGGAAATCTGCCACAACCAACTCCCACTGTCATTACGAACACACATTGCAGCGATTGGTAAAGCTACCGCCAGGTCATTGCAATCAAGACAAATCAAGGTGGATTTGATACCACCGCAATCCAGCAGCGAAGGATTGTTGCAATCTCTAGTCGTGCAACTCAATGACAAGTCTCGCTGTCTGATTATTAAAGGTGAAGGTGGACGCTCACTGCTCCGTACAGAATTGACAAATAAAGGAGTCCAGGTCGACACTGTTGATGTCTATCGGCGCACATGTCCGGGACTCAATCCATCTTCACTGCTCGAACAGTGGAGTTCGGGAGGAATCGATTATGTTGTGGTAAACAGCGTGGAAACGCTGACCAATCTGGTACAAATCATCGAAACCGCCGGATTGGCTCTGTTAAAAGACACAATGCTGATTGCACTCAGCAAACGTGTTCAACACGCAGCTGAAAAAATTGAACTTTCAAAAACAATCACTGCAATTGATACCTCCGACAACGGTATAATTGAAACTCTTGTTAAACTACAGAACAATGGCTTAAAAAATACGTCGGGTGTACAATCGCACTGATTTATCAAAAAACAAGCTGGAGCACCAATGGTGACAGAACAAACCAATACCAACACACAAACTGTACCGGTGGATGAAACAACATCAATGGTTAACACCGTTAACCCACCTCCATCTACAAAAAAGATCACTCTGGGCAGTATTGTACTGACCTTTACCCTGATTGGTCTGCTGGCGATCGCTGGAGTAGGATATTTACTCTGGAACCAGTTGCGTTCCCAACAGGAAGGATTAGGCGGTTCAGTTGATAAAGGGGACAAACGCGTCATTGAATTACGCAAGCAAATCAATAACACCCAGACTCATCTGAGCAATGTTGAACAACAATTGACAGTACTGACTGAAGCTCAGAACAACAAGGACCAACAATACGAACGCTTATTATCAGATCACAGTAAAAAACATGAAGATCGATTACAAAACCATCATGCCAAACTCGATGTCAAACTGCATAATATCGAGCGACAGCTTGGCAAAACCCGTGGAGACTGGTTAATTGCCGATGCTGAATACCTGCTCAGCGTTGCTAACGAGCGCTTGCAACTGACTCAGGATATCAATACCACCATCATGGCCCTGGAAGCCGCTGACCATCGACTGCGTGAAAGTGGTGATGGAGGTGTATTCAAAGTCCGTGAGGAAATCGCTTCTGAAATCAGTGCGCTGAAAAAAATCAAGGTTCCGGATATTGTGGGATTAATCCATACAATCAGCATCTTGCAAAAAGACGCCAAAAATCTGCAACTGGCATTACCGACCATGGACCAGAGTTCAATCAGTCAGGGCAGCTCTGTTAAATCCGCCAATGATAAGGTAAATTCATCAGAGAGTGACCCTCTGGACACAGTGATCACAGACCTCAAGGAACTGGTAGTCATTCGCCCAAGGAATCCGGATGCAGTCAGTATATTGCACTCTGAAGAAGCCAGAATTATCCGTGAAGATTATTTAATTCGACTGGAAATCGCAAAAGCTGCACTGGCCAGACGCAGTGAGCAGGAATTTCTGACTTCCCTCCAGTCATCAAAAGACTGGTTGAATGAACATTTCAATACTAAATCTGACGCTGTCAATAATGCTATTAAAACCATAGATGGGTTACTCAAAACCAAATTTCATTCTCAATTACCGGATATTAGTCGCTCATTGAAACTACTCCGGGATCTGGCGAAATTTAGAATTAATGCCGATCACCTCAAAGGCGTATCTGATCAGGAAAAAACAACTGAAGACAGCAAATCAGCAGCCAACTCAGAATCCGGGCAAATCAAAAAGGCCGGTGATTCTGCACCGAAAACAGGAGCAGTACAGTGAAAAAACTGATTACAGGAATCATATTTCTTGTTCTGGCTGGTGCTGCTTCGTTTTATCTTAAAGATCATTTCTCTGCAGACGCTGACAAAGGGCAGGTGATTATCGGGGTTGGCAACCTCAGTGTTGAAACAACGTTTTATTTGTTTGCAATTATTGTTTCACTACTGTTCATTCTGTTCTACATTTTGACTCGAGCATTACTGTTGTTAATGCAAAGCCCTAAAATTATCCAGAACAAGGCAAGTACAAAAAAACAGGAAATCACGCATCAGGCGCTGATCGGCAGCCTGATCGATTCAGCAGAAGGTCAATGGGAAAAAGCCGAATCCGCACTTATCAAGCATGCTGATGAAAGCTCATCACCGTTGATCTTTTATTTGTCAGCTGCACGATCCGCCCATGCCCAGGGTGCGTTCGATAAACGCAATGATTATTTGCGTAAAGCCTATGATTCAACACCAGGTTCGGATCTGACTGTCGGTATAACCAAAGCCGAGCTTCATCTGACTGGGGAAGAGTTCGACCAGGCTCTGGACACCTTGAACAGACTTGAACAAATCAGCCCCGGACACCCGGTTGTTCAACGCTTGTTACACGATATTTATTGCCAGTTAAACGAATGGAGTTCACTTCAGGACTTGCTACCAGACCTGAAAAAGAACAAAGCGCTTGACCTTGACCTGGAATCGACAGAAATCAGCATGTATCGCGAGTTGTTGAAACAATCCAACATCGATAGTGATACCGAAACACTCAATGACATCTGGAAATCGATACCGGACCGAATCAAACGCATTCCCGAAGTCTGTGTTCATTTTTTTACCGGACATATCAGTGCTGGTAATGGAAAGGATATCGACAAGGATTTGTTTAAATCGCTGACCAAAAATCACAACGATGAATTGATAGCGCTGTGGGCTAAACTTGCTGTGAGTGCGCCGGACAAATACTATAAACAAACCCAAAAGCTGCTCAAAAAAAATCCCGATGATACAGTTTTACTCAGAACCCTGGCCCAGATAGAAATGCACCTGGATAAATCCGACGAAGCCCTTCAGCATCTCAGCCAAAGTATTACACTTCATCCCAGTTTGCTGGCTTATCAGCTATCTGGCGATCTGTATTTGCAACTTGGCCAGACTGAAAAAGCCATTGAATGTTATCAAAAAGGCCTGGAGCTAGGTTCTGGACAACCAGCTAAAGCCAATCAACAGCCATTAAGTATCGAACGCCAATCTGAACCAGACCCTGGGCCAGCAGTTCTGCTGGACAATCTGGCTGACACACCTGAGGAATCAGACACTATATCGGACCAGTCTGCCAATGAGCCGGGAAATTACGAATCAAATATAGACTCAACTGAAGCAGAAAAACAGGTCGAAACAGATTAACCCAGACAAACAGTGTTGCGGAGATGCTCTTCAATCATCACACTGCACAAACAATATTGCTGGTTTTCTGCTGTAAACCTTGTTCAATCAATGTAATAACCAGTTGTCGCACAGTCTTCAGGAATTAGCCTGATGGCAAATTGCACTGATTCTGACACCCACTTGTTTCAGATTCCAAGAGAACCCCATAAATCATCCACACGGTGTTTGATTTGCTCTGACATAACAATTGGCCTACCCCACTCACGAGTCGTTTCTCCGGGCCATTTATTGGTCGCATCGAAACCAATTTTCGAACCCAACCCGGATACCGGTGATGCAAAATCCAGGTAGTCGATCGGGGTATTTTCAAGCATTGTTGTATCCCGCACCGGGTCCATGCGTGTGGTCATGGCCCAAATCACATCTTTCCAATCACGGATATTGACGTCATCATCGGTAACAATCACAAACTTGGTATACATAAACTGTCTTAAAAACGACCATAAACCAAGCATCACGCGTTTGGCATGTCCCGGATATTGTTTAGTCATGCTGATGACAGCCAGTCGATACGAACATCCTTCCGGTGGCAGATAAAAGTCAACAATCTCAGGAAACTGCTTTTGCAACAAGGGTACAAACACTTCATTCAAGGCCACTCCCAGAACGGCTGGTTCATCCGGTGGCCGTCCTGTATAGGTACTGTGGTATATCGGATTTTCGCGCTGGGTTATGCATTCTATAGTAAAGACAGGAAACTGTTCGACTTCGTTGTAATACCCGGTATGGTCACCAAATGGACCTTCAGGAGCAGATTCACCTGGATAAATAAAACCTTCCAAAACAATTTCAGCACTTGCAGGCACCTGTAAATCACTGGTTTTACACTGAACAACTTCAGTTTTGGCACCACGCAGCAACCCGGCAAACGCATATTCAGACAAAGTATCCGGAATCGGGGTCACAGCCGCCAGAATGGTCGCCGGATCTGCGCCTAATGCCACAGCGACAGGAAATGGCTCTCCAGGCCGGTTTTGCTGCCATTCCTTAAAGTCCAGCGCACCACCACGATGTGACAACCAACGCATAATGGTTTTATTGGGCGCAATCACCTGTTGCCGGTAAATCCCCATATTCTGACGTTCTTTCAGAGGTCCACGGGTAATCACCAGAGCCCAGGTAATCAATGGGCCGACATCCTCCGGCCAGCAGGTCTGAATCGGGTAACGCCCGAGATCGATGTCGTCGTGATACAACTCTACCTGTTGTGACATCGCTTGACGAACCACTTTAGGGTTCATGTTCAGAACATTGCGAAACACCGGCAGCTTTTCCCAAGCATCCCTGACGCCTTTAGGCGGATCAGGCTCTTTAAGAAAAGCCAGCAGTTTGCCGACATCCCGTAACGCACTGACTGACTGCTCTCCCATCGCATAAGCAACTCGCTCCGGTGTTCCGAACAAATTGGCCAGTAATGCAACTGACGAGTCTTTAGGGTTTTCAAATAACAATGCGGGACCCTGGGCCCGTAAGGTCCGGTCGCAGATTTCGGTCATTTCCAGATTCGGATCAACCTCAACCGAGATGCGTTTCAATGCATCCCTGTGTTCCAGTTGCTGGATAAAGTCACGCAAATCCTTATATTGCATTGTAATGATGCTCTATCAAACTGCTTCAGTTTGATCAACAATCCCTGTATGTCGTAATAATGCATGGATTTCCGGTTGACGGCCGCGGAAAGCCACAAACAAATCCAAAGCCTGTTGACTGCCGCCTTTTTCGAGCACGCTTGTTAAAAAATGTTTTCCGGTTTTTTTATCGAAAATGCCATTTTCCTCAAACAGCGAAAACGCATCGCTGGATAACACTTCAGCCCACTTGTAACTGTAATAACCAGCTGCATATCCACCGGCAAATATATGCCCGAAACTATGTGCAAAACGATTGTAACCCGGGGCTTTCAATACAGAAACCTGATCTCGGACCTGATTGAGAATGTCATAGATACGATCACCTTGTTGCGGGTCATATTCTTTGTGGATACGCATGTCGAATATTGCAAATTCCAGCTGTCTCACCATTTGCATACCGCTCTGGTAGTTTTTTGCCTTGAGCATCTTTTCCAGCATTTCAGCGGGAAGCGGAGCACCAGTCTCGTAATGCCCTGAGAACAAGGCCAGAGCTTCCGGTTCCCAACACCAATTTTCCATAAACTGGCTGGGTAACTCCACAGCATCCCATTCAACGCCATTGATACCTGACACTCCCGGATAATCAATTCGGGTCAGCATATGATGCAATCCGTGACCGAATTCATGAAAC
The DNA here is from genome assembly GCA_022600935.1 of Gammaproteobacteria bacterium. GTDB lineage: Bacteria > Pseudomonadota > Gammaproteobacteria > Methylococcales > DRLZ01 > DRLZ01. The sequence continues at coordinate 30,912 of JAHZJL010000221.1, read as the reverse complement.
AAGGTATTCACTTCATCGTGTGTCAACAAAGTCGGCTGTCCGCTTGCCGGTGGAGTAAAATTACAGGTTAAGAAGGCTATGGGAGTTTGAACTCTTTTTTCAGTTTTGCGGCGATCTGCGCAATCATCCATCCAGGCTCCGCCGCGTTTTTTTGGTCTGGCGTACAGATCCAGATAAAACTTGCCTCTGAGCTGATGATTGCCATCTCTGATTTCAAAAAACTGCACATCACTATGCCAGGTGTCTATGCCATTCAACTGCGTTATCGACAAACCATATAATCGCTCGACAACCTTGAACAACCCTTCAATGACTCTCTGTACAGGAAAATAAACCTTGATGTCCTGCTGGGAAATGGAATACAGATGACTCCGCATTTTCTCAGAAGCGAATACAGCATCCCAGGGATTTAAGTCATCGAGTCCAAGCTGTTGTTGAGCAAAACCCTTAAGTTCCTCAAACTCTTTTCTGGCAATGGGGACTGATCGTTTTGCCAGATCTTCCAGAAATGACTGAACCTGATCAGGGTCTTCAGCCATTTTGGTTTGCAGGGATAACTCAGCATAATTTTCAAAATCGAGCAACTGTGCCTGTTCGTGCCTGAGCTCGAGTATTTCCGCCATGATCCCGGTATTGTCGTATTGACTGTCATGCGGACCCTGGCCTGATGCTCTGGTGCAAAATGCCTCATACAGCTCCTGACGTAAATCTCTATTGTCTGCGTACATCATCACTGCCAGATAGCATGGAAAATCCAGAGTCAATACCCAACCTGGCAAGTCTCTTTGTTGTGCAGTCTGTTCCGCCACTGCCAAAGCGGTTTCAGGCATGCCTTCAAGTATCGCCGCATCAGTCACATGTTTTGACCAGGCATTGGTTGAATCCATGACATTTTCTTCAAACTGACTGGTGAGTTTTGACAGCTGTTCAGCGATTTCCCGATATCGCTGTTGCTTCTGGTCAGTCAGTGCAACACCAGATAATTTAAAATCGCGTAATGCATTTTTGATCACCTGTTGCTGGGCATGATCAAGTACTGAATACTCAGAACTATCGGCAATATTTTGATATGCAAGATACAACTGTTTGTTTTGTCCGAGCTCAGTCCAGTAAGCACTTAATTTTGGTAAACATGCATTGTATGCTTCTCTCAACTCATCAGAATTGACGACAGCATTCATATGCTGAACCGGGGACCATGCCTTGCTTAATCTGTCATGCATTGTATCCAGGGGCTCAATCAGATTTGCCCAGCTATAATGTGAATTCTGATTCAACAATTCACTCAATCCAGCACGATTATCGGCAAGTATTGTGTCGATAGCTGGCTCAACATGTTCCGGTTTAATCAAAGAGAATAAAGGTAATTCCTGATTTTCAACGAGTAACGGGTTTTCCATAATTGTCTGTTAATCCTTGAGGACAATGATTGAATGAAATGATGCAGTAGAGAACAACGAAAGCAAGAACTCATTGGAATCCTGCTCGACATTATTCAGGTGATTCTCTATCTATACAACGAAATGGAGAAAATACAATGCGAATGTATTCTACATTAAACGTAATACTGAAATTTAAAATTACCTGGAAAATCGGTAAAAAGCCGGTTCCATACACTGGATTGTTTCAGCAATCAAGCTGAATGAGTATAAACGGTTAGACTGAAGAAAGAGATCGATTCAGGTTGAATATCGAATAGTTTCAACCCGATACCGATTGGTTTCGTGTCGATGAAGATGAATTCCCGTCAATAAAACAAGCAGCTGATTGATTGCCTCTGGAGACAATCATTCAGAACCTGTTCAAAAATTTCACTGAATAGCGTATTGCGGCGTTAACAGTGGACTCAAAATGCTCACAGTGTCCAGCATACCTAACTTGTTCGCCCACTGTTGCCTTGCACGCCACCCATTGTTCAAGATCTTGAACAGGTTCTCAGACTGATGTTAATCTTTCTCGGAACGTTTTTGTTTGACGACAGCTAATGGCCGTTTAATCCGCTTCATTGAGATCTGGTTTAACATGCGGACTAATTCTGGTGTAATTCCATTTCCGCCAAGTTTTTGGATTGCAGGAATATGATCATATTGGAAAATTTGACCTGAATTGATCAACCTGCATATCAGCACAATGTCAGCAATCTCCATTTCATTACCAGAGTTTTCATTCATATCACTGGATAATTGCGGAATCTGTGCAAGAAGCTTGGGGATTCGCAGTTTTTCAAGGACAAATGACCCCATAAACCCCCTGACGACAGGCCATCCGGTTTCAATTTCGTCCTCGTTATACATTTGAATCGGGAATTTATCCACATAATTGGCAAAGGGCATAATCCCGATATTACTCATCAACCCAGCCGTCAAGGCGCGTTTTGGATCAACCAGTTCAGTCAAACTGGCCAAAGCAAAACAAAGCCCTGAAATACGCAAACTCTCAAGACAGGATTGCTGAATTCGGTCTACATAAGGTTGATTGGTCGAGGTCAGTTTGTATTTATCACAGGCATTGGTAATCACATAGCGAGTTGCATCAATCCCGAGAATATCAATCGCATCCAATACCGTGTAAATTGTATTCGTGCTGTGAAATAACGGCGAATTGGCTACTGACAGAACTTTTGCTGTCATCACCGCATCAGTTTCTATGAGCCTGGCTAGCTGGTGGTTATTGATATCACGCGCAATCGCCCGCTTAATGACATCCGCAACAGTCGGCAAAATCGACAATGCCAGCTCTTCCTCTCTGTAATTCTGATAAATAGCCTGAAATAACTGACTATCTTCCAACTCTGCTGGAATTTCTGCTATTTCCAAAGATTCTCCCATATTCTCAGACTCTACATTGTCCTGCGAATCTGCCATAACGATGTTCGATACTCGTAATACAGTCACTGCAGTGACCGCTTTCCCTGACGATGCATGCATGACTCCTGTCGATAAAGGAAACCGGGCCTGGGCTGATCCTGCAGACACTTCATATCCCTTACCATTTTCCGAGTCTATCCGTACTGTTCCATCCAATAAATATAAAACATTTTGTATGGTATCACCTTCAGTAAACAGTTTTGTGGAGGACTCGAATTGTTCCGCATAGCCACCGATTGAAAATGCTGTTAAGACTTCTTCACTCATACTGCGAACAGGAATCAATTGATTCAGAACATCCAAATCAATTGACTGCCTGTTACCCAAAGGGAGATCATTATTGGGGGAAGGTCTGTTTAAAGATCGTAATACTTCAGAAGCAGAATCCACAACGTCAGACTGATTGATGATCTTTTTTTTCAATGCATTAACTGTCATATGTACTAATTATCCAATAGATTTGCATTGTTGACGTCCACACAGGGCTTTTCGATGAATCAACAAGCAAAAAACGTATACACTAAAACTAGACCGGAATTCAGGTTTAATCAAGTTTAGTCCAACTTTTTAATTTTATGTACTTGCTTGATATACATGACGATTTACCTATACAGCAGTTTCGCTAACAATATGAATTACCAAGCATTCGCCCTATCCTCAAGGATTCACTTGATTAAAACCACCATACCTTTAAAGCTGAAATGTGAATTGCTATCACATTGCTGAAACCTGTAAAATGCTGATCTGGTAACGTTATGACAATTAGAAAATTCTCAACATACACCCCTGAATGGGGAAACAATGTCTTCATTGACGAGCAGGCGACTGTGATTGGCGATGTCGTCCTCGATGATGATGTTTCGGTATGGCCTGGTACAGTGATTCGTGGCGATGTCGCCCCTATACGGATCGGCAAGGGCACCAATATCCAGGATGGTTCGGTATTACACGGAACCCATGCCGGCCCATATTCAGGCGGTGGCTTTCCTTTGACAATTGGTGACTTTGTAACCATCGGTCATGGCGCTGTCGTCCATGCCTGTACAGTAGGAAATTACTGCCTGGTTGGAATCGGCGCAATCGTCATGGATGGCGCTGTCATCCAGGATTATGTAATGCTTGGTGCAGGTGGACTGGTTGCTCCAGGCAAACAACTGGAAAGCGGTTTTCTCTATGTTGGCGCTCCAGCCCGTAAAATTCGTGAGCTTACGGACGATGAAATCAAGTTTTTTGATTACTCGGCCAGTCAGTATATCAAGCTTAAAAACACCTATCTGGAACAGGAATAGATACACATTCAGTCATGTCCAAAACATTTACTTTCACAATTAATGGCGATTCCCAATCCATTATCAGCAACGCCAGACAAATCGCTTCTGAAAAAGGCATCTCCATGCAAGGCGATCATTTGCAAGGCCATCTTTCTGGACAAGGCATTCATGCCGATTATACAGTTGAAAACTCCAGACTGACTTTGAACGTCAGTTCAAAACCTCTGATCGTGCCCTGGTCAATGGTAGAGTCCATGATTGCTCAGTTCATCGACAATCAGGACGTATCCGGCAGCGCCTGATCTCTGATCTAACCAGAAATTCTTCTACCAACCAGCCCCTAAAAACCAGACACATTGCTCGATTCATTACAGACATCAATTCACAGTGTTAGAATGGCAACAGCCAGACACTTAATTGATTTCTTTACAATGAATGATACATCGATAGTCCCTCAGGATCAGTCTATTCGCCAGAACCTCTGGTGGTTGATGATCTTACGCAACCTGATTCTGGGCGGCATAACGTGTGTGCTGTTGCTGACATTGTATGCCTTGCAATATCAGCTGCCGACCATGCCACTGTGGACAATTATCGCCACGTTATGGATCATCAATTGCGTATCGTGGTACCGTTTGCAAAAAAGCTACCCGGTTGTTGAACTCGAACTGTTTCTGCATTTAATCATTGATGTCTTCGGCATCACAGCCCTGCTCTATTACACTGGCGGTGCTTCCAATCCGGTCGCCTGGTTTTTTCTGGTACCGTTAATCATTACTGCAACAATTCTGCCCCAGGACTATACCTGGTATATGGTCGGCATCACCTCAATCTGTTACACCTTGCTGATCATCTATCATATTCCACTACCTGATTACTACGATATGACTGCCGAGTCCAACCTGCCGGCGCCAATGGTTTCACTGCAGCACAAATATATTCATGACTTGTATGTGTTAATCATGTGGGGCGGGTATCTTGTGGTGGCGACGTTTGTCGCTTATTTTGTTGTGGAGATGTCGCGCACCATCAAGGAAAGTGATCGCAAACTGGCTCAGGCCAGGGAGCAGGCTTTACGTAACGAAAGGTTAATCGCCATGGGAACACTGGCCGCGAGTGCTGCACATGAAATGGGAACACCACTCGGCACTATGGCAATTCTCGCTGGAGAACTGGAAAGAGAGTATTCGGATGCTGACGATTCGGAGCTGCATCAGAACATGGTCATTTTCAGACAACAAGTTGATCGCTGTAAAACAGCATTATCGGCCATGTCAGAATCAGCAGGTGAACTACGTGCAGTATCCGGCAGCGCGATGAATATTCGTGATTATCTGGATGATGTAGTCCGGGACTGGCAATCTCACCGTAAAACCATCAAAGTCAGTTATCACACTGAGGGCAGCGAGCCTGAGCCATTTATAATCGCTGACAATACGCTGAGCCAGGCCCTGTTCAATGTCATGGACAATGCAGCCGATGTCTCACCCAAATGGGTTGGTTTCACAGCCAACTGGACTGATCAACTGGTTAAAATCATGATTCTTGACCGCGGTCCAGGATTCCCCCAGAACATCGTCGACACCCTGGGACATGAACCAACCAAGTCTAATAAACTGGGCATGGGTGTCGGGTTGTTTCTGACCCGCGCAATTATTGAACGCCTTGGAGGTTCCATCCATCTAGGCAACGCCCCGGATGGAGGCGCCTGCATTGAAATTGAACTACCGACAGTTGACATCCAGGAACCGGCAGAACAGCTAACCAACAGTACACAATGAGCCAAGATACAGTGAATAACACATTATTGCTGGTTGATGATGATGAAACCTTTTGCAGTGTTCTAAAGCAAGCACTGCAAAAACGTGATTTCGAAGTAGAATCAGCCACCAATATAGCTGATGCTTTGACCACAGCAAAACAGCTTGAGCCTGTCTATGCGGTTGTCGACTTGCGCATCGGTCACGAATCCGGACTGGAACTGGTCAATCAGTTAATTCAAATCAATCCCGATATCCATATCGTCATGTTAACGGGTTATTCCAGTGTCGCCACAGCAGTGGAAGCAATCAAGCTGGGAGCGACTTATTATTTGACCAAACCCGCTGATGTCAACGAAATTATCGCTGCACTGGATAAAAAGAAAGGTGACAGCTCAGTGGCCATCAGTGACAAGCCGGTATCCGTAAAGCGTCTGGAATGGGAACATTTGCAAAAAGTTCTGATTGAACACGATGGCAATATCTCAGCCGCAGCACGGGCATTGAATATGCACCGTCGAACATTACAGCGCAAGCTCGAGAAAAGACCAGTCAGAGAATAAGCACAACAGCCTTTTTATCAGCGACTGCCGAACAATGACCCCAGAACGCCCCTGATAATCTGACGCCCGACCTGCCGACCGATACTCCGTGCTGCACTCTTGATAAACGCTTCTCCTACACTTTGCCGTGCACGCCCTGATCTGGGTTTGGGTTTCTGTTCAGCCTGCCTGGCTTTTTCCTCGGCACGTTCCTTGAGTAATTCATACGCTGATTCTCGATCCAGCAACTCATCGTAGCGTCCGTTGAGAGGCGAGCGTTGAATGCGCTGTTGTCGCTGCTGATCATCGATAGGACCAATCTGTGACGCCGGAGGACGAATCAGAATGCGTTCTACTGGCGTCGGTGCACCTTTTTCATCAAGCACTGAAACCAGAGCTTCACCAATTCCCAGTTCAGTGATCGCAGATTCTGTATCAATAGCCGCGTTTTCCCGAAAATTTTCAGCGACTGCTTTCACTGTTTTGCGGTCTTTAGGGGTAAATGCACGTAACACATGTTGAATCCGCAAACCCAACTGCCCGAGGATATCTTCCGGAATATCCAGAGGACTCTGGGTGATAAAATAAACACCGACACCTTTGGATCGAATCAGTCTGACAATCTGTTCTATTTTGTCCAGCAACACTCTTGGCGCACGGTCAAACAGCAAATGCGCTTCATCAAAAAACAATACCAATTCCGGCTTTTCAGCATCGCCTTTTTCAGGCAAATTTTCATACAGCTCCGACAAGATCCATAACAAAAAGGTTGAATAGAGTCGTGGTGATTTGGCAATCAGATCTACTGAATCAAGAATGCTGACGACCCCACGTCCCGAGAAATCCACTTGCATGAAATCAGACAGACTCACTGCTGGCTCGGAGAAGAAATAGTCGCCACCCTGCTCTTCAAGAACAAGCAGCCTGCGTTGTATCGCACCGATACTGGCTGACGAGATATTTCCGTATTCGTTACGCAGCTGCTTTGCATTTGTACCCATCCAGGTCAGCATGGACCGCAAATCCTTAAGGTCCAGCAACAACATTCCGTTATCGTCTGCAATCTTGAAACAACTGTAGATAATACCGGTCTGGGTATCGTTCAGCTCAAGCAGGTGACTGATCAACAATGGTCCCATTTCTGACATGGTGGTTCTGACAGGATGTCCATTCTTGCAGAACAAGTCCCAGAAAACCGTTGGTGACGCCGAGGCTGAATAGTCCTCAAGCCCAATGGTTTCAATGCGTTGTTGAAAACGCTCGGTATCGCTTGCCGATTCAGCCAGTCCGGAAAGATCACCTTTTGCATCGGAAATGAAAACCGGCACGCCAATGCGCGAAAAATTTTCAGCCAGAACCTGCAAACTGACTGTCTTGCCGCTTCCAGTCGCACCACTGATGACGCCATGGCGATTAGCCATGGCTGTATGAAGCACAACCCGGGCATCCTGATGTCCGCCGATAATAAAATCCAGTTTCTGATTCACGGCTGAATGCTCTGACTAAACCTGGTTGAATGGATTGCGTTTGATGATCGTTTCAGCGCGGTCCGGTCCAGTCGAAATAATATCAATCGGCACGTCAAGAATATCTTCCAGACGTTGAATATAGGCTTTGGTATTGGCAGGCAATTGCTCATATTCCCGAGTCCCTTTGGTGTTGTCACTCCAGCCCGGTACCGTTTCCAGCACTGGTTTGCACTGTGACAATTTTTCAGCGCCTGTCGGTGCAACCAGAATCTGTTCGCCATCGACCTGGTATGCAGTACAAATACCAATGTCCTGCAAACCATCCAGAACATCCAGTTTGGTCAGACAAATGCTACTGATACTGTTGAGTTGAATGGAACGCCGCATGGCGACTGCATCAAACCATCCACACCGTCTTGCGCGACCGGTCGTTGCGCCAAATTCATGCCCTTGTTTGCTAAGGTGACTGCCAACCTCATCATGTAATTCAGTCGGAAACGGACCGTTACCGACCCGGGTGCAATACGCCTTGGTAATACCGAGAACTTCATCGAAATGCAGTAGACCCAGGCCACTGCCTGTTGCTGCTCCGCCAGCAATTGTATTCGAAGATGTTACGAACGGATACGTACCATGGTCTATATCCAGCAAAGAGCCCTGGGCACCTTCGTATAATATGGCCTTATCCTGACGGCGTTGCTGATGGAGAAAATCAGTCACGTCTGTTGTCATGCTTCGGAATGTTTCGGCAAATTGCAACAAGTCATCAAGCGTTTTCTGATAATCAATTGCCTCTGCGTTGAAAAACCGGGTCAAGATGAAATTATGGTAGTTGAGCATGCTGTTGAGCCGATCTGCAAGATAGCTTTGATCTTGCAGATCACCCAGACGAATTGCTCGACGTGCAACTTTATCTTCATAGGCCGGACCAATTCCACGCCCGGTTGTTCCAATTGATTGACTACCCTTGTAAGCTTCTCTGGCCTGATCCAGGGCAATATGAACCGGCAGAATCAACGGGCAGGCTTCACTGATGATTAACCGGTCTTCAACAGCTATACCGGCTTGACTCAATACCTCAATTTCTTTCTGCAGCGCTTCCAGTGACAATACGACACCATTGCCGATAACACAGGACACATCTTGATGCAGAATACCGGAAGGAATCAGATGCAGTATGGTTTGTTCACCATTGACAACAAGAGTATGCCCGGCATTATGGCCACCTTGAAAGCGAACCACAGTAGAGACGTTGTCTGTCAATAAATCAACAAACTTTCCTTTTCCTTCATCGCCCCATTGTGTCCCTATAACAACAACTTGCTTTCCCATAGTGTTTTAATCTGTCCTTTCAGGATAATTGATGTTTTGAATCCAAAATCAAAACATGAATTTGTTCATAATCGATGAATCGAGCTTCAATCTGATCACTGAGCCAATATCAAAATGGCTGAATTTGCCAGCGGTCATCCAGTAAAACCAACTGTTGCGCATATTCAGTTAAGTCCTGGTCAATCTGTTGATCTGGTAACATTTCCACAACCACGCGACCATTGAGTCGTAATTCTCTGATTTTTTCATGTAATTCAGGGTCATCAGAAATAGGAGCGACAATAGTCTCTGAATTATTTTGGTCTTGTATGCCACGACCAAGTCTCGCCAGCACTTTTAAGTCTGCGCTGAACCCGGTAGCCGGCCGGGAATCCAGCTGACTTGTTTTACTTAAATCATAACGTCCGCCACGCGCGATTTCACGACCAAAACCCGGCACAAAAGCCGCAAACACCACGCCGGTTTTGTAGTGATAACCTCGCAGTTCAGTAAGATCAAAGTGGGTATCCAGAACTGGAAAATGCAACAACAAGGCATTGTGGATTTGTTCCAGATTATCCAGTGCCATTGCGATACCAGGAATTCCAGTGTCCAGAGCTTCCTGAGCCCGTTCAATCACCTCAGTTCCTCCGCATAAATCGGGTAACGCCAGAAACATGGCTTTCATATCTTCAGCAATTGCGATCTGTTCCAGAAAATCTGATAATTCGGTAAGCGCCTTGCGTTGTAAAATATCAAACAAGTCGATTTCCTGCTGTATATCCAGCCCGGCCTGCTTCACCAACGCCTGATATATGCCGACATGACCCAATTCCAACTGGACGTTTAGCATTCCGGACAGCGCCAGAACTTCCAGCATCAGACGAATAATTTCGACATCAGCCTGGTACCCGTCATAACCGTATAATTCGACTCCGATTTGCAGCGGACTGCGTGAACGTTCCAGGTGAGAACCCCGGGTGCGCAAGGTTGAACCGAAATAACTATAGCGTGATGGTTGTGCGTTTTTCTTATTCAAATGCCCATCAATCCGGGCGATTTGAGGTGTGATATCGGCACGTATACCCATCAACCGGCCACTCAACTGGTCAGTCACCTTGAATGTTTCAAGATCCAGATCGTAGGCTGATCCAGTTAATAATGAATCCAGGTACTCCACCAGCGGAGGGATCACATAGTGATAACCCCAGCTGCCAAACAACTGTAATATTTCACCGCGCAGATGCTCCAGTACTGTCGCATCGTCGGGCAGAATATCGTCTATTCCTTCAGGTAAAAGCCAGTGATCGGTTTGAGACATGTTTATGTTAGTCCAGACTTGGAATACAAAAACCTACCATTATGAATGAAAATGCGGTTAACCAAAACAGGATATAGAGAAAATCAAGAGACATTTAATAGTTTGAGACTCAAAACATAATCGTCATAACAGCAAAAAGCAACCATGTTTTCAGAAAACATGGTTGCTTTTACAACATGCCAGGGCTTGCTAAAAAGCCTGGCTTATACTGTTAATATCTACATCGGCAGATATTATTAACCGGCCAGTTTATTTCTTTTTCCCGAAATAAGTGAAAAAGTCAGAATCAGGCTCCAGCACAATCATATCGCCATTGCCTTTGAATACTTTTTTATACGCATCCAGACTCTTATAAAAACTGTAAAACTCAGGATCGGCATTATAGGCTTCAGCATAAATCGATGTTGCCTTGGCATCACCTTCACCGCGCATCTTCTCGGCATCACGATACGCTTCAGCCAGAATAATTTCTGCCTGTTTGTCAGCATCTGCCCGAATCCGTGTCGCTTCAGCAGCACCTCGTGAGCGCAAATCCTTGGCATCACGTGCTCGTTCTGTCTCCATTCTACGGAATACCGAGGCACTAACCTGCTCTTCCAGATCAATCCGCTTGACACGAATATCGATCAATTCGATACCCAGTTCTGTGATAGCTGGTTGTGTCTTGTTAACCAATACATCTCGAAGCTCTTGTCTGTCCTGGGAAATGACTTCCTTGACCGTATGCTTACCGAACTCGGCTCGCATCGCATCTTTCATGATCTGGCCGATACGAATATCCGCTGTTGCCGGATTACCTTGCACAGCTGTATAAAACTTTCCAACGGCATTGATTCTCCATTTAACAAATGAGTCTACCAGTACGTTCTTCTTTTCCTTGGTCAGAAAGCGTTCCGGTCTTGAATCATGTGACAGGATTCTTGCATCGAACTTCTTAACATTGTTAACAAAAGGTATTTTTGCATGGATGCCGGGTTTATAATCCGTGTTGATAATTTCACCAAATTTGAATTTGATGGCTTTCTCGGTCTCCTGGACTGTAAACAATGAGCCTTTGATCAGAAAAAAGCCAAGTAAAATCAAGGCGATCAGGAATTGAATTTTACTCATTATCGTACCCTCCCTTCACGAATACGCGATGATTGTCGTATGGGCTGGCTGCTTTCCTGTATCACTTGACTGGATTGTGGCATTGTTTTACGACGGGTTGATTGCTGGGATCTGGTTTTTTTCTGGGTCAATTGATCCAACGGTAAATACATCAGGCTGTTACCACTTTTTACGTCGACCATTATCGTTTGAGAATTACCCAGGACTTTTTCCATTGATTCCAGATACAAGCGTTCGCGTGTCACCCTGGGAGCACGCTGATATTCCAATAACAACTGACTGAAACGATTGGCTCGACCGGTAGCTTCAGCAACAACACGCGCTCTGTAACCTTCTGCGTTTTGTAATTGCCTTGCTGATTCACCTTGTGCTCTGGGTAGAACTTCCCTTGAGTAAGCCTGGGCTTCATTGATGACTCTTTCACGATCCTCACGTGCTTTCACGACATCCTGAAAAGCGGCCTGAACTTGCTCCGGTGGTTGTGCCTCAACCAGGTTGACTGAAGTAATCTGTATACCGGTCTGGTATTCATCCAGCATCCTTTGGGAATCCAATTCAATTGCTGCAACGACTTCACTGCGTCCTTCAGTCAAAACGAAATCAAGGGTACTGGTGCCAACGACCTCACGTTCAGCACTTTGCACGATCTGTTTTAAAGTCATTTTCGGATCAAAGACATTAAACAAATAAGCTTTGGGGTCCTTGATCACATATTGAACTGCGAGTTGGACATCAACATAGTTTTCGTCCTGGGTCAACATCAAAGACTCCTGGGTAATCGACGACTGACTTTGTTTGATGCGCCCACCACCTGTGGAACGATATCCGATTTCAATAAATCGGGCGCTTTTGACATCGACACGGGTGACTTGTTCAAAAGGCCAGGGAAAGTGCCAGTGCAACCCGGGATCTGTGGTTACTGTATACGCCCCAAAGCGGGTTTCGACTCCACGGACACCAGCATCGACAATGTAAAATCCGGTGGCTAACCATAACAAAGCCAGAATAGTTCCCAGCATGCCAATACCACCCCAGGAACCTGGAGAACCTCCCGAACCACCACTGTTACCGCCACCGCCGAAAATTCCACTGAATTTTTCCTGTAGCGATCTGAGTGCTTCATCGATATCAGGCGGTCCGGAATCTTTTTTGCGACCAGACCAGGGATCTTTTGGGTCCTTGTCATTATTGCCTGGTTCATTCCATGCCATAGAAATACTCCTTTATATTCGAAAAATCATTGGCGCTTTACACCCACTGATACAAATCAACAACTCTGCTGGCAGAACATTCGCCAATTCTAAGGCAAGCCAGTGACAGAACAATGGAATGTGGCTTGACTGCTTAATGCAGTCACATTATCCTTGAAAATTGTTGAACTTTCAAAGCAAACAGTGCCGTATCGTGATTGCAAAACCGGCCAGAAAATTGCTAAAGACATACATTTGCAGCAAGTGTTGGTCTAACAGATTCACCAAGGTTGTCAAGAAATCTGCACTTTCCATCTCAATTCCCGCTTTAAACACAGCGAATAAATCAACAGTTGCCAGCAAACAAAGCTATAGAACTGGACGACCCGGTTATCATGCACGTTTACTTGCAAAATAACAACCACTTGTCCCTGGAGAGTCGTCGCACGAACTTTTTAAATCCGGAACACCCTATAAGCCTTAAGGAGAACCCGGATATTTTGATTGAATATCAGATCATTATAATAAAGGAACAATCAGATCACTTGAACCTCGTTAACGACATTCAAGTGTTTTTTATGAAGTCTGACAATCATCCGCCAACCACCTGTTTCAATGGGTGAATCAGTAATGACTTCGCCTAGATTGAACAATTTAGCTCGAATCGCAGCCTGACCCGGCTCAATCAGGACTTCTTTTTCAACCAGATGGTCGTCGAAAAACTCAGCAAGAGCCTGGTCCAGGCATTCCATGCCGTATGCTTGCCGGGCCGATATCCAGACTTTTAAAGGGTTGCCACTGTCGTCTGTTTCAATGCGTGGCTGCATGTCATCGATCAGATCGATTTTATTGAAAACCAGTAATTGCGGAATCGAGTCGGCTTCGATTTCAGCCAGCACCGATTCGACCTCATCCATCATGGTATCACGGAATTCCGAACTGACATCGACCACATGTAACAACAAGTCTGCTTCCCTGGCTTCCAGTAATGTTGATTTGAATGCTGCAACCAGTTCATGCGGCAAATCCTGAATAAAACCGACTGTATCAGCCAACCCCAGCTCCATACCGGAACTTAAGCGGATTCGTCTGACTACCGGATCAAGCGTCGCAAACAGCTGGTCCTGTGCATATACATCAGCTTCAGACAGCGTATTAAACAGTGTTGACTTGCCGGCATTGGTATAGCCAACCAAAGCAACTGTAGGTAATGCATTGCGGGTTCTGGCGCGACGTCCCTGGGTTCTTTGCTTGTCAACCTTTTCCAGACGGGTTTGAATCAAGCGGATTCGCTTGCCAATAAGACGACGGTCAGTCTCCAGCTGGGTTTCCCCGGGACCACGCATGCCGATACCACCTTTCTGGCGCTCAAGGTGAGTCCAGCCGCGTATCAGGCGCGTCGACAAATGTTGCAACTGGGCCAGCTCAACCTGCATTTTGCCCTCAAATGACTGGGCGCGCTGGGCAAATATATCCAGGATCAACTCGTTGCGGTCCAGCACCCGGACTCCCAGCTCCTGTTCCAGATTACGTTCCTGAATGGGTGACAGCACATGATTGAAGATAATCAGCTCAATCTGCTCCTGTAAAATCAGTTGCCTGATTTCATCGAGCTTGCCAGTACCGACAAAAAAACGTGGATTGGGTGCAGATCGGTTTGCTGTGACACTCGCAACCGGATCGGCTCCTGCGGAACGGGCCAGTTCAGTCAGTTCCTGCAGGCCTTGATCGATTGCGCGTGTCTGGATGTGGATGAGCAGTGTACGCTCACCGGATTTGGGGCGTTCAAACAGTTCTGTGTTAACCAAACAAACTCCGTTGAAACAGACTAATTGAACGGTTCAAGATAAACAGACACACTCAGAAATCAACCGTCCTCACGAGATGTCTCATTCGAGCTCTGATTTTCAGGTTGATAAATACGCACAGCACGAGACGGTACAATGGTAGAAATTGCATGCTTGTAGACCATCTGGCTGATTGTATTTTTCAGCATGACAACATATTGGTCAAACGAATCGATTTGACCCTGCAACTTAATGCCGTTGACAAGAAAAATAGAAACCGGAACGCGTTCTTTTCTGAGAGCATTTAAAAAAGTATCCTGTAAATTTTGCCCTTTAGACATTCATACTCCTGTTATTTTTGTTATTCAAAACAATCTTCACCGAACAAAAAAACCAGATGCTTTCTGGCTAGTTATTGTTTTCAATAGAAAATAATTAATTTTAACACCAACTAATGTATTGTAAATAATTCATGTCCCTCTAACCTGTCGGGAGATTTGACAAGAATACTACCAAAATAGTTCTAACGTCCAGCATACTACAAAAATAATATTAGAATCGTGAAGATTATACTGTTTTTAGTTTAGGGAAGTATTCCCGATTATTTTCACTTGACAACAGTACCCAGATCGTTCAACACCTTGTGATACGGAATTTCAGCATCGACAAGATATTGAAAATCCATTTGCATCGATCTCAACCAGGTCATCTGGCGTTTGGCCAGTTGGCGCGTGGCGATCACTGCACGTTCGATCATGGCTTGATAATCCAGCTGACCATCCAGATAAGCCCAGACCTGGCGATAACCAACGGCTCGTACTGATGGTAAATCCGGACTCAAATCTTCACGTTCATACAACGCTCGAGTTTCATCAATCAAACCTGACTCGAGCATTGTCATATACCGTGCGCGAATCGTGTTATGTAAATCAGACCTTTGCTGTGGCAGCAACGCCAGTTTTACAAAACGAAAATCAGGCTGGACCTGGCCTCGTTCGATCAGTGATGACATTGATTCGCCACTAATGCGATATACTTCCAGTGCTCTTTGAATGCGCTGTGGATCATTGGGATGAATACGCGCAGCAGCAACAGGATCGACTTCAGCCAATTCATCATGCAAAGCCGCCCAGCCCTGTTCTCTGGCCTGCAATTCCAGTTGCTTGCGGATGACAAGATCAGCATCGGGCAGACTGGCCAGACCGGAAAACAGGGTTTTGAAGTACAACATGGTGCCACCGGTCAATACTACTGTTCTATCACGATTTTGAATGTCTTCAATCAGACTTAGGGCCTGGTCTTTAAATCGGGCGGTCGAATAGACCTGGGCCGGGTCAAGAATATCAATTAAATGATGTGGAATGTCATGACGCTGCTGCAGACTGGGCTTGGCTGTGCCTATATCCATACCGCGATAGACCAGCACTGAATCCACACTGATTATTTCACCGTTCAGTTGTCGCGCCAGCTCCAGCGCCAGTGACGATTTGCCTATTGCAGTCGGCCCCAACAGACAAATCACCGGAGGAGCGCCTGTGCTCACATGGTCAGCATTGACAACCAAACTCACTGCCCTCGCAGAAACAGTTTATCCAGTTCCTCTTTACTCAGCTCCACCCAGGTCGGTCTGCCATGATTGCATTGCCCACTGGAAGTGGTTTTTTCCATATCACGCAGTAACTGATTCATTTCATCACGACTCAAGCGGCGTCCGGCACGAATTGCGCCACGACAAGCCATATCGGCAAGAATACGCTGGGAGATAAAATCAACTCGATCGCTGCCATCATGCTCTCTATAATCCGCGATAATATCTTTGATCAGTTCAGCAATATCGGCTTTTTCCAGAATAGCTGGTACAGATTTAACCTGTAACTGCTCGATACCAGGTCTCTCCAGCTCCAGACCGGCTTGCTGTAAAACCTCAAATTGTTGCTCGATCAAGTCAGCGTCTTCTCGACTGACATCAACATTGACCGGGATCAGCAAAGGCTGCACAACAACAGAGTGTTGAGCATATTGCAGTTTGAGTTTTTCATAGACAATACGCTCGTGACCCGCATGCGCATCGACCAGAACCAAACCATTAGCCGATTCGGACAAAATATAAATATTATGCAGATGAGCGATAGCGAAACCCAGTGCCGGCACATAATCCTGTTCTGTATCGTTGTTATCAACAGGACACTGCGTGGCAGTTGCCAGATTTGACAGCTGATGTCGATCTGTTGTCACAACCCGCTCATTGAATACCGGATCAGGACGTTTGCCGACAAATCCCGAATGTCCAGTCTCTTCATTCAACCATGCTGACGATGACTGTGTTTTTCCTCCAGATTGATAATCATACGCCAGCGAAGCCTGATAACCGGCTTGCGGTTCGGCAACTTGTTCACTATACGCATTACTGGCTGGAATCGAACTGTCTACCTCACTCACTCCAGAATCTTGCGCAGCATTTGTCCCGGGCCGCACTGACTGGAGCGCATGCTGGACAGCTTTAACCAGAAAATCATGCACACTGCGGCTATCTCTAAAACGAACCTCCATCTTGGCCGGATGTGCATTCACATCCACCCATTGCGGATCGATGCTCAAATACAATACAAAAACCGGAAAACGTCCGTGAAACATAACATCCTGATAGGCTTGCCGGACTGCATGAGTGAGCGATTTATCGCGAACCAGACGCTGATTGATATAAAAATACTGTTGATCCGCCTGACTGCGGGAATACACTGGCAAGCCAATCCAGCCCGTCAAGGACATTCCTGATGATTCAAAGTCCAGCGCCAGTGCGTTATCGATAAACGACTGTCCGAGAAAACCGGCAACCCGCTGCTCCCTCTCAGCCTGATCAGATGCAGGTAACAATCGCAAGGTCTCACGCTGGTTGTGGGTCAGCACAAAACCCAACTGAAAATGACTCAGCGCCATTTTCCTGACCAATGCCTGAACATGAGAAAACTCGGTTCGTTCGGCACGCAGAAACTTGCGTCGCGCTGGCAGGTTGTAAAACAAGTCTCTGACTTCAATCAACGTGCCTTTTTGTAACGCCGACGGGCGGGGCTCGATATCTTGCTCCGTACCATCGGCACTTACTTGCCAGGCTGTTTCATCGTGATCGACACGGGATGTCAGGGTCAATCGCGATACCGAACTGATACTGGGCAAAGCCTCACCACGAAAACCCATGGTCGCAATAGAAAACAAATCAGTCGAAGACTCTATCTTGCTGGTTGCATGCCGTGTCAAAGCCAGACTCAGCTCGTCTTTGACAATACCACAACCATCATCACGCACCGACATCAAGGCAATTCCACCTTGTTCGACAGTGATCTCAATTCGTGAAGCACCTGCATCAATTGAGTTTTCAATCAATTCCTTGATCACCGATGCCGGGCGTTCCACGACCTCCCCGGCAGCGATCTGATTGACGAGTTGCGGTGGCAGAATTTTAATGGGCATGGATCAATGTCAGTTGAATTCGAAAGCACAATTCTAGCTGATTTGAATCAACGGCATTGAAAATTCTGATGTCGCCGGCTGCGATGATGGATCACCAGACTCATGTCATCGAGTGATTCTTTTTTGAGGAACAATCAGTGTTTAAACTGTGAAGAGTCTGACACGCAAATGTATCATCAATCACTTGCCAGATTTAAAACAGGCAGAAATATTTCAGGTGAAACGCACTACGCACTAAACATCAGGAATAATTTTCAAAATCTGCCCTGCGCGAATCGTATTTCCTCGTAAATGATTTGCTTCGCGAATGGTTCTCAGACTTACCCCATATTGCTGGGCGATTTCAGACAAGGTTTCGCCTCTGACAATCTTGTGAGTGTGTGCTGCAAGCTGAATTGATTGCGGTTGTCTTGTCGCAAAATAATCCTTGATTCCATTGTGGATAGAGCGTGCAATACGCGATTGAAACCGTCTACTGCGTAACTGTTTTTCCTCATACGGGTTGGAAATAAATGCAGTTTCAACCAGTACCGAAGGTATATCAGGCGATTTCAACACCATATATGGTTTCTTCATCACCTTTTGTCTCAACACAGGACCAGTTTTCTTGAGATTGGTAAAAATACGACTGGCCACAATATCACTGGCTTCCAGGGTGGCCGCCTGGGACAAGTCCAGTAACACCGAAGCAAGAACGGAGTCCTTGTCTTTCAAGGTAATTCCGCTGGCCAGTTCGGTCTGGTTACTGCGATTGGCCCACACTCTCGCTTCACGCATTGCCCCTCCCGGCGACAAGGTATACACTGTCGAGCCTTTGATTTTACGGTTACGGTGGGCGTCAGCGTGAATGGAAATAAACAAATCGGCTTTGGCTCTGCGCGCAATTTTCATGCGTTCGCGCAATGGCACAAATGTATCCCTGTCCCGCACCAGAAATGACTTCATGCCAGGTGTTGCATCAACCAATGCTGCCAGTTTTTTGGAAATCGCCAGCACTACATCTTTTTCCCTGGTTTTCCGCAACCCAATCGCTCCGGAATCCTTGCCGCCATGACCGGCATCGATAGCCACCACAATGTTGTCATGTTTGCGATGATACTGAGGCAGTGTCGTCTCTGTCTTCTGCTCTACTTTCTTTGCAACCACCTGTTTTTCGACGTGTTTACTGGCTTGTTTTTGGGGTTGTCTGGTAACAGTCGCTTGCGGCTTGACAGTCGCTCGTTTTGCCACTGTTGACGGTTTTGATTGTGCAGCAAAGTGCAACCCTTTCTGGCGGTAGATATCAACCACCAAACGATGTCCATACTGCTTGTTTGGCCTGAGTTTAAACGACTTGAATGTGGCAGGTTGAAGCAAATCAGCGACAAACCGCATTCCGCTGTTACCGTGTTGCCCGGCTCTGACCTGTTTGATCAGGCGGTGTTTTTGAACACCTGGCTGGGACAGCGATTTCACGCTTTTGGCATTGATAATATCAATAACCAAACGCGGGGGACTGTCCAGAGTTGACAATTGATAACTCACCGGACTGGTGACATCGAACACAATTCGATGATATTTGGATGAAGCGAAATAGCGCAACTGCTCCACTTCAGCCGGTGCAGCCGACACCAACTGGATTGACAACATCAACAGAACGAAAAAACCAGGAAATCGAGTTAACATCATTACTTCAGGACACACTAAACACCTGGCTGGCCGGTAGTACTTTTCGGTAGCAAACTGACAAACGCAAAAACAGGTCGCCGCTTAAACATTGCTGGTGAGCAAGTATAGAAAACGCGCCAAGCTGTTTTGATTCAAACGTTAAGTCATGACAACCTGATACCAACACCCCGGTCAACCATCAGGAGATTAACGAATAGAGTTAACCTACACCAATATTCGCAGGAAATGCCTTAACTGTAGCATATATCTAATTGATATTATAGTGTAAAAATAACACTAAAATGACAATCGATAATTATTTTTGATTTTTTAACCAGTTATCACAATCCGCTAACTTCAATCCGTCTGCTGTCAATGTCAAGAATACTGATTTTAATAACAATATCAGGGTCAGGAACAAAGCCTTTTCCCAGCTCCGGCCATTCAAACAGCAACAGTCGCTCAGCCAGATAATCGCGAATTCCCAGCCACTCCAGTTCCTCGGGATCAGCCAGACGATACAAGTCAAAATGGCTGACAAACCTGTCTGACAGCCGATAATCCTCGACCAGTGTAAACGTCGGGCTTTTAACATGGTGTTGATAACCAGCGGCTTTAAGCATGGCGCGCACCAGCGTGGTCTTGCCGGCACCGAGCGTACCATGCAGATAGATCACTCCGGTTACGGGCAGCTGTTTTTGCAACTCAGCGCCGAAAGCATACAACTCTTGTTCGTTATTGACCACACGCTCCATTACTGATTCACCAATTCACGAAGAAAACCTAACAAATCACCTGCCAGCAGACCACGTTGCCCTTGACGGGCGGCATAATCGGCCGCTGCCCCATGTAACCACACACCACATCGCGCAGCTGTTGCAGCATCCAGACCCTGGGCCAATAATCCGCCAATCACCCCGCTCAACACATCACCCATGCCTCCACTGGCCATACCGGGGTTGCCGCTGGAATTGACAGTGATCAGTTCACCATCATCAACCAGAGTCCCTGCACCTTTCAGGACCACGACACCGTGATAAGTGTTTTGTAACTGGCGAACTGATGCATAACGATCAGACTGGACAGCACGCCCAGTCGTCTTCAACAATCTGCCCGCTTCACCAGGGTGCGGCGTCATCACACATCGTTTGTGCAGGACTCGTGATGAGGCCGAAAGCAAATTCAAGGCATCGGCATCGATGACCAGCGGCAGATCGGTGTTGAACACGCTGTCCAGATGTTGTTCTGCCCAGTCAGACTGCCCCAGGCCCGGCCCGATCACCACCACTGTGGCTTTTTCCAGCAACTGCTGCAATTCATCTGTTGATTCAATACCGTGAGACATAATTTCAGCTTGAGCCAGCGATACCAGACCAGCATGGCTGACCCGGGTCGCCACACTCACCAACCCGGCGCCACAACGCAGTGCAGCCTGGGCGGCAAGACGAATCGCGCCACTATAACCGGTTTCGCCACCAATCAACAACACATGGCCAAAATGGCCTTTGTGAGCTGTCGCTGATCTGGCTGGCAGCAATGGTGATGGCGGCACATAACACCAGGCCGATGGTTGATTCAGGTGTAAAACAGAGTCCGGAACACCAAGACTGTGGTAGTGAATTGCACCACAATAATCAGCCGCATCACCCGTCATCAAGCCCTGCTTCATGCCAATAAAGGTAGTGGTATGTTGAGCGCGGACTGCAACACCCATTACGCAACCCCGGTCACCATGCAATCCGGACGGGATATCGACAGCAAGAACCGGGATCTGGCTATTGTTTATGGCTTCGATTACTGGCCGATATGCACCTCCGACATCGCGATCCAACCCGGTCCCCAGCAAACTGTCAACCAGCACATCACAATCCTGCCAATCACAGGTCTCGATACTGTTAATGACACCTCCTGCATCCAGATATTGCCTGGCCGCAGTCAACGCATCGCCTTTTAAGCGATCAATTTCGGCCAGCGCAACCAGTTTGACCGACAATCCCTTCTGCAATGCCAAATGGGCGATAACATAGCCATCTCCCCCATTATTACCAGCTCCGCAAAACACTGCAATGGACAAAGCTTCAGGCCAGCCCTGCATCAACACATCAAACGCAAACTGCCCGGCCCGTTGCATCAATTCGATACCTGGAATACCAATGTCATCAATGGCATAACGATCCATTGCTCGGACCTGTTCAACGGAAAACAGCTGGCTGGGTAAAGTCATTGTAATGCTTAGTCCTGCTGGAATTTTTCGTAAATACATGATTGTGCCGCAGCCAAAGCCTGAAAACAACTGCGACTGAGCCTTGATACCTGGCAACGATTGATGTGTTGCTGGTTAACGAGAAGATTTACAGCTCAGTGATCACTGGTTTAACAGGAACAGAAATTTCACCAAGTGATGTGTCAATGGATGAAGCGATTGAATAAGCAGAATTCAGCAACCAGTTACCAATCTGGTCACCGGAGCCGGGTTGTAGCAAAAACCAGATTGAACCACCTAACAATACAAATGGTGCAATGAGTGTAAGTGGAGAAACCACAGTGAAATAACCCCAGGCTAACAGGAATTTAGGAAAATCAGCTTTATGTTGTTCTGGTCTCCAGCCTTTAGCAACCCATTTAAGCCAATGCTCAGGTATCCACAAAATCATCGAAAAACCGGCAATCAACATATGCAGCAAAGTCGGTATTAGTGTCGATAACAACATAAAGTAGATCCACCAGTTTTCAACAGCTAACGGATTATAGAACAAACTGGTAAAAACCTGAGTTAAATCAATAATGGCTTTGCCACCACCGATTATTGCAAGTTGGTTAACTCCAGAAATTGCAATTGTCATCACAAATGTAATAGTAACCAACAGTGCCAGAGCAATCAGTAAATCCAATACAGCCCATACAAACGCTTGAAATGCACTATGAAGACGATCGACGATGGCATACAGTAAACTGCGGGTAATTGCAGTGGATAACCAGTCCAAAGGTGCATTGAGAATGGGTAATATGCTATAAAACAACATCAAGATCAAATGACGGATTTTATATTTTTCAGCAAATACGTAAATAAGATATGCATCCATTACAAGTACTATAATCAGGTAACACAACCAAAACCATTTTGCAAAATGACGTGCAAGGCCAAATTGATATATAAAGGTAGCAATAAGGTACAACGTAACAGCGACAGCAAAAGAGCCATCGAAAGCACCAGCAAAAGCAAAAATGCCAACATCCGCCATAGCAAAAGCAAAACCAAAGGCAAAAGCCACACCGAAAGCACCTGAAAAGGAGCTAGAGAAGGCAAAGACTACAGAGACAATGAAAACGCTACCTGTCCACATAAGCACAGCTTTTCCTCGGCTATTCACTGCATTATGCATCGCTTTAATAGCAAATAACATTAATACCAGGAACAACATCCTCATTTCAAAACTCAATTCCGGGAGAATTGATATTCCTCCCGGTTTGCCAGCGGTTCCAGAAATTACCCAGAACAAAAAAACGGACAAAATCGGGTAAAACAAGGCCAGTTTTATCGAAAACACAAATGCCTGTTCTGTCAATGCATTGGCACCAAACACAATCTTATTTGATCCGCGCCGCTTAAACCGTGATCGACCATCAGCAATGGCATCAGCATCCTTGAACCAGGAGCGAGCAGTAAAATCAAGAAAACATCCGAGCTGGTCGCGGTAAAACTGCCCAAGACTGACTTTTTTAATGGTGCTTAAAAAGCGTTCTCGACCATCTCCTTCGTGCCTCAAGGTCCAGAACACAATAAATGCCCATATAACCCAAACCAAACAAACAGTCTCGGAAAAACCCCAGGCTTGATGAATAAATTCAAATACTCTAATCAAATCTGACATGATTCGTCCTGATTATTATTCTAATATTTAACGACCAGACAAAGTAACACATACAAGCCTATAAAATCATTATGTACTGACGTTTTTAAAACAATTTAATGTGAGTTTAAAAACAGTTTTATACTGTTAAAATATCTTACATTCCTGCTGATTTATACAAAGCTACACACCATCGATAAACACAATATCTATCTAAAGCCCTGATATTCATTACACTTCAAGGCTTGCAAGGCATTCAACTAACCAGTCAAGATCATCGGGTAATCCATTAACCCAGGTGGCAAGTGGATTATCCAGTTGCTTTATCGTTCAAGCAATTTTCAGCAAATTCCAATCTGATCTGACACAAATCTTTTGTGAACATCAATAAAAATCCCCTCTACCACAACGTCTTACTCTTGGTTGTCCATAGAAACTCATAATCGGTTCTACTGGTATCGTTATAACAATTACATTTAAAAAATAAGACAATTTTTTGATACCTACCAGTTGTATTCTCAAGGGACCGGTAACACAGTTGTTCGTTATGATACAAATTGGCAAATCACTCAACGGGTGGTACGAATCTATGGATCTCATTTAATGTATCGCCTCAATACTATATTGACAGATGGCCTTATTGAGTGCATCATGATTCAGCCTTGAATATCTCAAGGTTAGTGCGACCAGTATTGAAAAATGTTCCACAGGTTTTTACTGGAAATTGACATCACAATTACTGATGCAATAGCATTGTGAACCTAAACAGCCTATAGTAGCCAAAGGCGAACGCGGACACAGCCAAATCCAGTGCAGGTATAGCAATAATAAAGGGAGTGCCAGATGAATACATTCAATCGATTAGTCTCCATTTTCACTAAAGGCCATGCCTTGTTTTGGCTATCTCTTGTTTTCTGTATGTCTACTGTTAATGCTAAACCGGCTGATTTTGAAGCATTAAAAGAGAATTACTACAAAACCCATCCGGGTCAAGGCAAATATGCTGACCACTGGGATCCAATACTTATCCAGAAATACTGGGATCCTGTTGATTTCTACCAACCACCTGACCAGCCGGTTATCGAAGCCACTCGCGACCAGTGTATTGCATGTCACCAGGCAATCACTCCAGGCGCTTACCATGCCTGGAAAAACAGCACACATGCCAATCTCGGCAAAATCCGTCGACTGACTCCGCGCAATACTGGATTCTACAAAAAGCAAAAACTCAAACAAATTGAGCACAACCTGGTCCGACAAGGCATACTGGATAAGGGACAGGAACTGGAGCAGGTTGGCTGCATCGATTGTCATGGCAAGGTTGGCGCTGAATCCATCAGTCATAACGAAGATCTGGTGTTACCGGATCGGGCATCCTGCGGTACCTGTCATGTCGATGAATTTGCTGAATCCGAACAGGAAAAAGAGCAGACCTGGCCACAGGAGCAATGGGGTAAAGGCCATCCCTCCCATGCTAACGACTGGAAAGCCAATGTTGAAACCGCAGTATGGGCGGCAATGGCAGAGCGGGAAATTGCTCAGGGCTGTGACATGTGCCATTACCAGCAGAACAAGTGTGATGGCTGCCATACCCGCCACAGTTTTTCGGCAGCGGAAGCACGACAGCCGGAAGCCTGCATGACCTGCCATAACGGTGCAGACCATAACGAATACGAGAATTACCTGTTTTCAAAACACGGTACTATCTACCAGACAACCGGTAAAAAGAAATGGAATTTCGAAGTCCCTCTGAAAGACGCTATATCAAAAGGTCACTATACCGCTCCAACCTGCCAGACCTGTCATTTTGAATTTGAGGGTGAATATTCCCATAACCTGGTCCGTAAAGTGCGCTGGGCATTTAATCCGACCCCGGAAATTGCTGACAATTTATCTCACCCATGGTTTGAAGAACGTAAACAGGCCTGGATTAACAGTTGCGCCGCCTGCCATTCGCCGAGTTTTGCCAGCGCTTATCTGGATACGGCCGACCAGGGCACTATTCAAGGCTTGAAAGTCGAGCAGGAAGCCAAGAAAATTGTCAAGGCATTACACAAAGATGGATTGCTTGTCGGTCAAAACAGTCATCGGCCTGACCCACCTGCCCCCTTAAAAGATAATGCCGGTGACTTTTTTCAGCTATTCTGGGCAAAAGACAACAACCCTTCACATATTGAAAGAGTCTATGCCAATATGTGGGAACACGACTTGATTAAACTCTATAAAGGCTTGTTCCATGTCAACCCGGGTGGTTTCACGTATACCGAGGGATGGTCTGAATTATTGCGTGACTACAGTGAAATTATGGATGAAAACACGCGTTTGCGCGAAGGCGCAGGTAAAACCAGAACGGCCTCTGCAAACCTGTTGCCAGCAAACTTTGCCTCTGATGACCTGCGTTTTCCACTGGGCTCTGCGTTTATTCTGGTCGGAGCCACCATGTTATGGCGTAACCGGCGAAAACATTGATTTTGCAGCGCTTGACCAGAAAACCCTGATCGATTGAAGAATCTTATTGCCATTGGGCTGCTGATTTGCGGTATTGCTCTGCTTTTCTTCGGGATTCCTGATCAAACGTCTTCATTGAAAATCACTGAACAGAGAGAGATTCTCTCTGGCTCAGCTGATTTTCCTGAATTGAACGGGTATTTTAAAGCCTATGCCGTCCGTCAACTGGCAATAACGAGCACAACCGCGCATTCGCTTGTCTTTCATCAGGCGCTTTACAAGGACAACAACACCAGTCTCAGCGCACTGGTGTTTATTAACCCAGACCAACAACCATTATCAATTCAACCACAATCGGCCAAAGCAAAGGCCTGGCAGGAATATAAACAATTCTGGCAAACAAGCGCATCTGGCAACCCGGTGTTGTTAGCCTGGTGGGACAACAGCCAGCGAGCCCACTTTTATTCAGGCGCAACTGTCTGGATACAATCACCGGTTGCTGACATGTTCACTGCAGACACTGAATCAGTGTGGGAACAACTCAGCGGAGGATTTGGCAAAAACCAAAAACCATCAAAACAACTGGCAGAGTGGTTAATGATGGATGCTGATGAAGCGTTACAATCCATTCAAAATCACTTTAAAAACCAGACAGTAACGTTGTTGGTGAGCATTGATGACTTGTCACGAATGCGTGAAATAGCCTCAATCAGCAATAGCCCCGTACCTTTTGAAACCCGAATGTTTAACAATGCAGATAATCTGCATACTCTCATCGCTCAAGTCAAACGCTGGGCACACGACCAGGGCAGTGGAAGTTATTTGCTGCAGAAGATCTCGCCTGTACAAATTCGAGCATGGAAAATTACCAGCCGGACAGGTGAGAAAACCTTGTTAGCGAAATTACTTCCATTCACATCCTCTCTGGAATCAACACATCCTCACTTGAAATTGCTGCATCGCAGCACAACCAGCAATTATTTATCCCTGCACCAGATTAATCAATAGATTGTTCCAGATGCCAACTTTTTCTGCTTGCTAGTCTCATTTTAAAAAAAGTTAACCCTTCCCAGCTAAAAATCATCAGGATTTTTTAGAAAACCAGACACTTATCACTCTATCAGACGCAATTAGTTACAAAATTGACCAATATTTGATCAATTCATTCTAAATTCTCAACTATCCTTAAGTCATTAAAGGAAAAAGGTGCAGGGTTTTCAATGAACAATGTTTTCAAACATTCCAAACTGGTAACAGTCATTTTTCTGGTTGGTTTTTTCATCTCGACCAGTCTCATTGCTGCTGTTCCCGCCATTACGACCCAAACACCAACAAGCGGTTTTGCTGGTGAACAAGTCTGTTTTGACACTGTATTCACCAATACAGGTAGCGCAGGCTATGCGCCGTATTACCGCTTAATTCTACCTCCTGATATCAGCCTGGACTCAACAATGTATCTGGGCACAAGTGTTTCAGCAACAACCGTCGGTGTCTTTCCTGCTTCACCAGGGAATCAATTGACTGACCCGATCATCGATACATCAGTCACTGGCCAAGAAGGCAGTACATTTCACACCATTACGTTACCATTAGGTTCTGTAGTCGATGGTGGTCCTGACATAACCCTGAATTTTTGCATGACAATTGCCAGTTCCGCAGCAATTGGCACGCCGCTTGATGTTAACTTTCAACCTGTTTATGCATTGGGCGATACGCCAACCGGTGTCAATGGTCCAATTATTGGAACTACCAATACCGATCAAATCACGCCATCTTTGATTGTGTTTGACAAGGCATTTAATGATTCAGAAACTGAACGCACTCCCGGACCATCCCATCAGTTTACGTTCACATTAACAGCTGATGTCGCGAACACTAAAGTCGTTGAAAATTTAGTGATTAATGACAGTTTGCCTGCAGACCTGCAATTCGTTGGTCCGGTTACAATCACAGGTGGCACTGGTTGTAATGCTTTGACCAGCCCTTCTACTATTACCCCGGGCGGCAATCTTTCAGTGACTTGTACCCAGGTGACTGGCACCAGCTCACAACAGGACTTGCAGATTGTTATTCCTGTTTATGTTATCGATACACTGGACGAAACGAATTGCACCACCGAACTTAAAACCAACACGGCGACACTGGATTTTGAATTTCCAGCAGGTAATGCTTTTCCACAATTAAACGCACAGGATCAGCTCAATGCAAAACATCTGGCAATTCAAAAAGGCGCGAGTCCAACACTCGTCAATCCCGGTGATACCGTTACCTATACCAGTACCATCCAGTTATCCGACTTTGGCACGCTTGATGACTTGATCATCACTGACATTTTGCCGGATGGCACAACATTTAATGCGCATGGCTCACTGGTGGTTGGTGCTGCGACTGTTCCAATTACGCCATCCGTAGGAACCAATGGCGATGGGTCAACAACCCTGGTCTACGATATTCATGCCGTCACAGGTAATCTTGCATCCGGGGCGACAGCAACCCTGACTTACACAGCAACAATTGATCAAACCTATCAGTCAGGTGCGGTGCTGGCGGCTGATACATTAACCAACAACATCACTGCTGAATATTCATTGACCGCCGCAGGTATCAGTTGCACTGACACCTCATCTGCTGCGGTTGATATTAATCCAACCGTGATCCGTAAATCAATTGTCAATCCTCAGGCAGAGTACCTACCAGGAGAAACAGTCACTTATCGACTGGAAATGGACATCCCGTCTGGAGACACCTCCAGTGTAGCCTTTGAAGATTTTTTTCCACTGCCAGTGTTTGATGTCAGCTCATTGAATTTGACATTTGGTGTTGATATTACCCTTGCAGCAACTGATACGTTGGGATTAACACCCACTTCAATTACCCGCATTACCGGAACTAATTCGCTGCGTATTGAATGGCCTGATGTCAGCACTACAACAGCGCAAACCCTCGCTGTCGACATTGCAATCACCGTCGAAGATGATCCATTCGCAGATTCGTTATCGCTAACAAATCTGTTTGTCGCATCGACTGAAAATACTACCAATACACAAGCCTCTGAAGTCAAACCAGTCCAGTTTAATGTGCGTGCACCAGAGATTGAACTGACGAAAGGAATTTCTGCCACCAGTAATGGTGGCTCAACCCTCTCACCTGCACCTGGTAATCCGGTTGATAGTGATCTGACCAATGCTGATGCTGGTGATACTGTGACCTTTGTCATCACTGCTGAAAATACCGGTGGCGCACCTGCTTATGATGTCAATATCACTGATCCTGCAGTAACAGGATTGACAAATTGCTCACTGGTTTCAGTCACCGATGAATCGAATAACCCATTAACATTCACTCCAGCAGCCGCAAGCAATCTTGCGACAGGCATTCAATTAGACAATCCTCTACCTGCCAATAGCTCTGCCATTGCAACGGTTACCTGCGATCTGGATATTACAGTTTCACCACAACAAACTATTACTAATACGGCCTCTGCGAACTGGAGTTCTTTGTCTGGATCAACCAGCTTTCCAACAGTCACTGATGACGCAAACATAACAATCACCATAGCAGATCCAGAAAAACTGATTGAATCTATCACCCCAAACGGCACCAATCAATCATCTCGGGTCACTGCTGGGGATCTCATCACCTATCGACTCAATGTCGAATTACCCGAAGGCACGACACAAAATCTACAATTAATTGACAGATTACCTGTTGGTTTTGCCTATCAATCTGCAATCATTGATACAACAGGATTTAATGGCTCAGCATCAATTGTTTCGACCGTTCCCACTGGTTCAGTTGCCACACAACAAACAGTCACCATCAACATGTCTGCAAATACCACGGTCAATGCAGATAACAATGCAGCCAATAATACATTCAGTGTCTTGCTAACAGCAATGGTGGATGGTTCAGAAGCAGCAAATAGCGGTATTTCCACAAGTCAATTAAAAACAAATGTCTTTAATCTGGACTATACAGGACGCACTGGAACAATTAGAGCACAACGCTCAACGCGTTTTATTGAACCTCAATTAGAGATTACTAAAACCATGTCACCAGACAGAAATCGTGATGCGGGAGATACGATTACCATCACTCTGGCTGTTACTAATAGTGGCTTATCACCTGCCTACGATATTCTGGTGACTGATGTTCTAAATGCCGCCGGGGTTGATGATGATTTATTCGATTTATCCACTGTCACTGAAGGTACGACACCTGCAGGATACACCTATAACTTTTCAACCGATACAGTTACCTATTCCAGTAATGCGGGTGTTTCATTAGCAAGTGGAGCAACCGCCACTTTCACGTTTACAGCCAGAATACGTAGTGATATCGATAGTGGGTCGAGTTATAGCAATACCGCCAGTGTAACCGGTGATTCACAAGATGGCGTGGTTAGCGGAGAGCGGACGACTTCAGACACTGGCACTGACTCACTAACCACCAGACGAGTCAGTGCAACTAAAACCGTTGTTGCAAGCTCGGAAGCCTGGACAGCGGGAACCGACGTTGCGATTGGTGAAATAATCACTTATCAAGCCGTTATCAGAGTACCGGAAGGAATCACCTTACCCAATGGCAGTTTAATCACTGACCGCTTACCTAGAGATTTTCAATACCAATCGGGAACTGCAACCATTCGTGCTGTTGTCGATACCACGCTGACTGAAGGCGGTAACGCGATAGCGACCACTGCAACTGCGATCACACCCGTTATTAACGGGCGTGATATGAGTTTTAACCTGGGCACTCTGCAGAATAATGATAATGACGGCAATATCGAGCAAATCATCATTGAATACGATGTCCTGGTACTCAATACATCGCGAAATAATGCGGGAGACAACAAAACCAATCGTTTTCG
>JAHZJL010000220.1 GCA_022600935.1 Gammaproteobacteria bacterium | reverse complement strand
TTCCCGTGGGCAATACCTGTCCGGCCTGATTTCGATGATCATCGGTTCCTCGCTGGTGTTGTCGTCGATCGTGATCATGAATCGCTATACATCGGCGCAGGATAAGAAAAAAGACACTGCATCGCAAGCGTTTGCTGTGGTCAAGCAGGAAAAACCCAAACCCAAAAAAAAGCTCAAGAAACCCAAGCCGAAACGCAGAACGCGGCGCACCAATCGCGCACCGACCCCGTTGAAAGGACTTAACTCGACTTTATCCGGCATTGATCTCGGTTTGCCCGGTATCGTTTCCGGCGACCTGGACAAGATTGATAGCGGCATTCTCGGCAACAGTCAGGCCAATATTATGACTGAAGATGCGGTGGATGTTTCGCCAAGAGCAAAAAGCCGAGGTCGGTTTATCTATCCACGAAGCGCCAAGAAACAAGGCATACGTGGTTATGTGACGTTGTCGTTGCTAATCAGTGAAAGTGGCAGAATCGAACAGGTCAGTGTCATTGAGTCGTCACCACAAGGTGTTTTTGACGATGCGGCATTAAAAGGGATTCGCAGTTGGCGATTCGATCCGGCTCAATATCAGGGACGCGCAGTAAAGACCTGGGTGAAACAGAAGATCCGGTTTGATTTGGGTTAAACAATCAGCTGAAAGCGACAGGCCTGGACTGAGTTATAGATTAAAATGATGAATTCATTCGTATTACTGATAAAGCCAAGGGTTCGACTGACTCGACCATACGTGTTGCTGATCTTGATAGTGTTGACGACAAGCAGTGTGTTTGCAGCCGATAAAAAGACAGATGTCAGTATCGAAGCTGATATGCTGACTTTATCTGCGATGTTAATCAAGGATGGTAACTATCAACGCGCTTTAACAACGCTGGCTAATTTTCAAGTCGTGGAGGAGACTCCTCCGGAAGACTTGATCCGCTACCATACGCTCCTGGGTCTGGCCGAACTGAATATGCAGCAGTTTAAACTGGCCCAAAAGGACTTTTATCAGGCCATCAAATTTGGTCAGGCCGACCCGGTAATCTATATCTATCTTGCTCAGGCACATTATTCACTTAACGAATATGAGCCAACGATCACCTCTATCGATAAGGCTGGTGACATCATCAAGAATTACCCGGCGTTGCTTGAAATTAAAGCGCAAAGTCAATGGTTACTTGGACGTAAGGAAAACTCTTGGAATACCTTGAATCAGGCAAGAGTCATGTTTCCTGACGATTACCGGTTTTTACGTCGGCAAGTCTTTTACCTGGTCGACCTCGGTTTTTACCGACGTGCAGCAGAGTTGGGAAAAGATTATTTGAGTCTTTCTAACGCTACTGCCGAAGATTATCTGGCCATCGGCAATGCTTTGCGCTTAAGCCATCAGTTTGATCAGGCGACAACGATTCTGGAAAAAGCCAGGCTGTTGTTTCAAGACAACCCGACAGTCGCCAAAGTGCTGGCGCATACCTATCTGGATATGGATTTACCCGGAACAGCAGCATCAATCCTCGAGCAAGCCTCGTATTTTGAAAACAAGTTGGTGTCCGAATCGGCTGAACTGTATCGTCGGGCCGGGCAATTAAACCGTGCAATGTTGCTCAATGCGCGAATTAAAGACCAAAAAATCAAGCTCAAACAACGTGTAGCAATTCTGGTCGGTATGAAAAACTATGAAAATGTCGCGCAAATGGAATCAGACCTGAAGCGGGTCGGCTTAATGGATGACCAGCCGATTATATATGCGCTCGCTTACGCGCAATTTGCTTCAGGCCAGTTTAGTGGCATCGAGCCACTCCTCAACAGGTTGACCGAGCCCGAGCTTTTCAAAAAAGCCACTGAATTACGCCGTGCAATACAAGAGTGCCAGGAGCAGCCTACCAACTGCGTCTAAACATCTCACAATCCCTAATTTAAGAGATCAAATCATGTTTCGAGTTATCAGACTCCTGCTGGGTTTTGTTGTGCCTGTCTGTTGTGCACTGCAAGTTGACGCTGCGGAAGCGGAGCCAGCCAGATTGGCATTGTTTTTGTTCGAATCCGGAACGCCACAAGCGGGTGTCGAGTTAGTCATTGATAGCGAACAAACGCTGACGTCAACAGAGGATGGCAGCATTCTGACCACACTGCCAGCTGGCGATTATCATTTTGTCTTGCAGCGTCATGCAAAACAGCTACATGCTTTTGATCTGAAGTTGCGCGAAGGTGAACTGATTCAAGGTATTGTGACATTATACAGCGATGGTAAAGTGTCCAGGGTTGATATTGAATCGTCGATGGCCAATGTGCAAGAATCCCAATCCGACACACAAGCACAAGCGGATGCTGATTTACCTCCCGGTCAATTGAAAGGACAAATTACTTCAGCGGAAAACGCCAAGCCGGTTGCCGCAGCCCGGATTTTAATCAGTGGACTCAGCGAAGAAGTGATCACTGACGATCAAGGTAATTATGCTGTCGAAGTTCCCAAAGGCACCTATACAGTCTCCGTATTAGTCAGTGGCTTTAATACGCTGACTCGCGAACAAGTGATTATTGATTCTGAGAAAGCCACGTCACTGGATGTTGCGCTGTCACCGTCGGGTATGGAATTACCAGAGTTCGTTGTTCTTGAGCCGTTTATTACAGGAACTTTGGCGTCAGTATTGGAAGAGCAGAAATCGACTTCCGCTATCGCCAGCGTTTTGGGCGCTGATCAAATCTCCAGAGCAGGTGACAGTAATGCTGCCAGTGCATTACGCAGAGCCACTGGTTTAACCGTAGTGGATGGAAAATTTGTTTATGTTCGTGGCCTCGGCGAGCGCTTTTCCAGTACTTTGCTAAATGGCTCCAGAGTTCCAAGTCCAGATCCAACCCGGCGTGTGATTGCCATGGACTTGTTTCCTGCCAGTATTATCGATAGCGTTTTAGTGCAGAAATCATTTTCACCGAATATGCCGGGTGAATTTTCCGGTGGTGTTGTTGAAATCCGCACACGGACTATCCCGGATGACTTTTTTGCTCGAATATCAGTCTCGACAAACTATGCCGATACAACAACATTCGAAAAAGGGTTGCGTTATAAAGGTGGAGACTGGGATTTTTTCGGAGTCGATGACAAATCAAGAGCCTTGCCACAATCACTGCGTGCTGCGGCCAGAACAGATGAAAAACTGTCTGCTCAGAATGCATTTAACCCAGATGGCTTTCCTCAAGACGAAATTAATCAGTTTGGTGCTGATTTATCCAATGTGTGGGATATTGACCGGGAAACAATTGGCCCAGACGGTAAAGCCATTTTTTCCATGGGTGATGTTTTTCAAGCCGGAGATTTTACCTTTGGCTACACCGGCTCAGCACGCTGGAATCAAACTTGGGACAGCCGGGATGAAAATAGAACAACAATCTCAGCATCAAGAAGAAATGATGACGTTCAGCTGATCGTCCAAACGGATAATGCGCTTGAGACCACAACACGTCAGGTGCAGAGCAACCTGTATTTAAGTACAGAGCTAAACTATGCGGAGTTGCACCGGTTGTTTGCGACAGGGTTGTTTGTTCGACAAACAGAGGACCAGGCAAGAATTTCACAAGGGTTTGATGCAGAGTTCAGGGATGAGCGTGATGTTCGGCGTTTTGTATTGCGTTACGAAGAAACCGAAATGTTCATGCAGCAATATGGCGGTGAGCATACCTTCGATTTTTTAAATGATCTGGGTATTGACTGGCTCTATACAATTTCCAAGGCTAAACGCAGAGCGCCAAATGAACGTCGCTATCGTTTCGATGAGATTCGTGATGGAGAATTTGAATTTTCCGGCTTTGCAGACAGCAATTTGATTACCTTTGCCGATTTAACCGATCATGACGAAACCATCCGTTTTGATATTGATTTACCGTTTCAACCGATCAAGCAGGTCAAACTTAATCTCAAGTCTGGTTATTATCTGCGTAATAAACAAAGAGAATCAGGTATTCGTAAATATCAATTCAGAC
>JAHZJL010000219.1 GCA_022600935.1 Gammaproteobacteria bacterium | reverse complement strand
CATTTACTGGATTACTCGTTTCGCTCAGTCAGATATGTATAGATCGCTCGACGATCATTTTTAGTCATTAAACGTGTTGTTTTAATGACTTCAAGCATCTTGTTCTGAGTGATAGGCTTGCCATTAAGTCGTTGTGCGTTGACTAAAACACCATTAACTACAGCATTTTCACCCATCGCCTGTAAAAATTCTGGTACAAGCGCTGGCACATTGACACCGTCAAATCCGACTGATCCCCCGAATGGATTGTCTTGATCTAAACCGAGCAAAATATTTCGCGGAGTATGACATTCCCCGCAATGAGCAACATGTTCCACCAGATAGTGTCCACGATTGAACAACGCCGATTGAGTGGAATCTGCTAAAAAGCGGGAGAAATTAAAATTTGCTGCTTTCCAGAGACTGATCAAACGTCTTAAGTTAAACGGAAACAACAATCTATGTTGTCCAGCGAATGAATTGACAGGTTCCAAGGAAAAAATATACGTCTTAATGTCCACCACATCCTGATCAGTAAGGCCTGCATAACGTGCATAAGGAAAACCAGGGAAATAATGTTTTCTATCTGGAGATACACCTGTTTTAACAGCATTTAGAAAATCCATATCCGACCATGAACCAATGCCATGAGTAACACTCGGGGAGATATTTGGAGTGACTAAAATACCAAATGGAGTTTTTAATTCATCACCTCCGCTAAGTCGCTGTTGACTTTGAAGAGATTGATGACAGGAACCACAGCCAGCCGCATAAAACATGTATTTCCCGTTATTAATATCACTGGCAGTGAGTGATATTGGGCTTTCGTATTCAGGTCTGGCATCAGTTATCACAATCAGTAGCAGCAATACACTGATAAGCACCAGACCAATTTTCAGCAATCGCATAATCAAAATCCAAAAATGGAATTGAAAAAACATACACAACACATCCAATGTCTTGCAAAGAAATTAATGTTCTGTAGAGAGATCGAAGTGCCGCTATTTTGGACACTGCTTTAGATGCTGTCTGGTTAAAAAAGATATCCAAAGCAATACTCTTGTAATTTGCGCTTGGGCAGTTTTTTACCAGACAGCTTGTTGGTTTTTGCAGATATCTATTTTGGCTTAAACATCCCAAACAGAAGATATCCCGATAATTGACTATAATGAGAAACTTTATTAATCATTTGTTGAGTGAAATCACTCCTTTCATATTGGGGTGGTAGATACAATAATAGTCTTCAATAGTATCTCCATTAATCACAAGCTCCCATTGATTGTTAATACCGATCAGCCTGGAATCCCAGTTCCTGTTATTTGCAGTTGCTGTATGAGGAACGAAGTCTTTATTGACCCAACGCACTGTGTCTCCGGGATTTACTTTGATTTCTGCAGGAAAAAAATTCAAATCACGAATTTCGATAATATGTGTTTGTCCGACACCTTCAGCCACGCCATGATTTGGAATTAAAAGTATTGCCACCAGTCCAACCAGGGTCAGAATGGTAGCAATTAACTGTTGTCGATTAATAAACATGTTTATTTTAAAGACGACGTCATGGTTTCTGCATGACGCTCATGTGCTTTAAAAATAGTCAACCCCTTTTCAAACAGTGCTTTTACTTGCATGTTTTCAATATTCGGAATAAACGAATTCTCAACAAGCCCATTGACTGCCTTATGATAAGCAAGCTCATTATTGGCATAACGCGCATCAAATTCAGCACCGCTTAACTGTTTCATTTCATTGACTAATTGCTCTGATTGAACAGTCAGTTGTTGACTCAAAAAATTATCAACAGGAGATGCTTTTAGCTTATAAAGCAACGCCAGCGCTTGTTGATTGACTGCAGTATGGTCACGCACCATTGTTTCTGCAAATTCACGAACAGCCGGATTATTTGAAATGGCCAATGCCAGATGCGCGTATCGAATATCAATGTTATCGGCTGTATAAGCGACATGAGCAATTTCAAGGTCATTCAATTCAGCTGGATTTTGAGTTCCCGCAATAGCACATCCCGAGATAAGAACGACAGCAAAACTCACTTGTAACAGTTTTGATTTAACTTTCATCATTGTTCCTCTTAATATAAAGTTTTAAAGTCACGAGAATTTAATCTCAGGCTCTAGATTACTAGGCTAAACTAACGTTTTCTATCTCCATTAATGCTTGTTTTTTGACCATTCGTACAAGCTGATTGTATTTCTGATAAAACCTGTTAGCATCAATAACGTCGTTAACTTATCAAAATGATGTATGGACATAGTCAGTGATGTATTGAGCTTATTAAAACTCACCAGCACAATCTATTTTCGATCCAAATTCTATGCACCCTGGGGTATTTGCGTCCCTGCATACCAACATGTCGTTCGTTTTCATTTTGTACACAGAGGCCGCTGCTGGGTGTCTGTGCAAGGGATTGGTGAAAAAATACTGCTTAATCAAGGTGATCTTGTCATTATTCCTCACGGAGCAGAACACGCTATCTTTGATCCTGTGGATGCGGCTATTTCATCATTGGAAGAAGCAACATCACATTTCCTGGGTGATGGCGTGTTTGTCTATGGTGATTCAAACACAGGAACTGATACCCAGCTGGTTTGCGGGCATTGGGGATTTGAAAAAGATGCTTCACATCCGTTAATTGAAATGCTGCCAAAATACATTCATATCGAACGCTCTAACAGTCCAAGTGCGTGGTTCGAAAACACCTTAACCATGATTGGTTCTGAAACTGAAAAAAACCAACCAGGTCATGAACAAGTGACATTGAGACTATCGGAGTCGATACTCGTTTACGTTATCCGGGATTATCTGATATCGGGAACAATTGACACCGAATTCTTCAATGCATTAAAAGATGAAAAGATACTCAAGGTTCTACAAGACATTCACCGGAATCCATCCAAGACATGGACGCTTGAAGCAATGTGTTCAATAGCCACACTGTCACGCACCAGCTTCATCAATCGCTTTACTAAACTGGTGGGCATGACACCGTTGCAATATTTAACCTCCTGGAGAATGCAAATTGCTAGGCGCATGTTATTAGATACAAATATTGCAATCATTGATATCGCTGAATCAGTCAGCTATCATTCAGAGGCTGCTTTTGGCAAAGTATTTAAAAAACACTTTAATATGGGTCCCGCGGAATACAAACGCAGAAACTGTCAGTAGCTGTTTAACCTTTTCGTGCTATATCGAAATAAAATCCGGTAATTTTGTAGACATCAATATCCACCACATCACTTTCGGCCAGCCCATTCAAACTCGATAATTGCACCAGGATGATAAATTTTATTCAACAGCGGCTCTGCCAGGTGGTCTGTTTATGGGCTGTATTGAGCATTCCCGGGTATGCTGCAACCCGCATTGCGATTCTGGAATTTGAGTTACTGGATTTAACATTGGCGCCACGTATCCAGGAAGAAAAACAGCGTGCAGCGTCAATCAAACCCATGTTGCAACAGGTTCTGAAAGACCAGGGGGATTACCAGTTTGTGGATATCAGCTCAGAAGCACAGAAACAAGCCAATCAAGGCGTAGGATATTTGTTCGACCACCATGATGTTGTCGCTGAACTGGGCAGTCAACATCAGGCAGAGTTTGTGGTCATGGGCCGCGTACACAAAGCAAGTCACTTGTTTGTGTATTTTCTGGTGCAACTCGTGGATGTCGATACTCAGCGTTTGGTTGGCAATTATGTCGTCGAAATCAAAGGACCACAGAAAAAACTCACTATCAAAGGCGTGGAAAGTGTGGCCAGAAAAATCCACAAAACGCTCTCCTCCAGGTCTGGCAATTAATTTGTATTTATTGAAACCGAAGATTTAAGCAACCTGTCAGAATGACACAATGTGCTCAATCAATAGAATCAATGCTTTTGTTGGGTTACGGCGCGCTCATAGGTTATTGGTAATACAAGCCATTATGGATGTGCGCACCTAACTCAACCTACTGAATATATTGGTATTATTTATTTTAATTGCAGTGAGTGTGTGGCTAGCAAATAATCAGATATATTGGCCGGTGTCATTTGAGTTTGGCCTGCCTGGGCGATGATGTTCAATACACCGTCCTGTGATATTTTCAACATCTTCCATAAACAATGGATTTCCAGTTCATTCACCTCTTGTCACCGCTCTCTGAATGAATGCGCATTCACCTTTTGGAATTGTTGATTCGACTGACATTATAGTTGTACATCCCAGAATTGGGTCAATCGCCTGAGGCCGAGCGCGCTGGCAGCGTCGTCCCTCCTTTGCCAGCACGCACAGCCTCAGACGCTGCTGTCCTGATGCGGTTGCTCCGCACCCTGTGGCTCCGCCACCTTGAGCTTATTGACCTGGGGCAAGCGCAAGGCGGAAGCCAAGGGTGTTGAAGCGATACGCAGGCTCGTACCTGTAGCGGTATGCAGAACGCGCGTCCCTGCCGTCGTCGAACCAGGAACCGCCGCGGATAACGCGGTAATGGCCCGATTCATTGTCATCAGATTGTGCATTCCAGGGATCGCTGACCATGTCGGTTCCCAGATGTTGTTGCCAGCTATCTGCGCACCATTCCCAGACATTGCCATGCATGTCATACAAACCCCAGTCATTGCAAGGATAACGTTTGACATCTGTCGTTTGCTTTAATGCGCCTTCTCCCCATTGATCTGACTTATATTCCCATGTGCCGCGATAATTAGCGTGTTGCAGATAAATCTGCTCACCAAAATGAAACGCAGTCTGTGTTCCGGCGCGGCATGCGTATTCCCATTCAGCTTCCCAGGGTAAACGGGCATTTAAATCAGGATGTTGCTGATTGAAAGCAGGCAGAAACTCCTGCTGAATTTGCTCCCAACTGACTGATTCCGTAGGTCGTTGCGGATTTTTAAAGTGACTGGGATTATCCAACCCCAGTGCTTCCCACAGCGCCTGTGTGACTGTGGTTTCACCTAGCCAGAAACCACGGCTGATTGTCACTTCATGATAATCTTCTCGATCAAATCGACCAGCTTCATCGTTTGGCGAACCCATCATAAACCGTCCAGGCGCAATCCAGCGGAAAACATGGCTTACATCATTAATTTGTAATGCCATCCACAACCCGAAACGGTCTTCTCCCCAGGCAGACGCCCAGGGCTGCGGAAAACGCTCAGGCAGTAATCGATCAGACATTCGAGAAT
This sequence comes from Gammaproteobacteria bacterium, assembly GCA_022600935.1. GTDB lineage: Bacteria > Pseudomonadota > Gammaproteobacteria > Methylococcales > DRLZ01 > DRLZ01. The sequence goes on along the minus strand of JAHZJL010000219.1, from coordinate 2,762 downwards.
TGCATGGAGGCGGCCAGCCACCGGGCGTTTACGGTGTCTCCAACACCATGACTAACGCAGTGGCGGCCTGGATGTTTGCTTGTGGTTATGCAACTTCTCTCACCACAAGACTGGATGACGATCTGGTCAACCACGCCTATTCCAATGACGCGATGAGCTGGGGCAAGCGCAAGGCGGAAGCCAAGGGTGTTGTTGCGATTCGCAGGCTCGTTCCTGTTGCGGTATGCAGAACGCGCGTTCCTGCCGTTGTTGATCCAGGAACCGCCGCGGATAACGCGGTTATGGCCCGATATTGATCTGTCACCCATTGCCATTATATCTCTAACGGTGGATGCATCGACAGATTTTTGCAACGCCAGGCCAGACTGCTTGTATGTGCTGTCATGGCATGCACAGCACTGTATGCGGTTTGTAATTGGCACGCATTCATTTCACCGCGCAAAAATCGCCGTTCGCCATTCTGGCGAAGCTGTTGGAAACGGCGTTTTTTGCGTCGGGAAAGACGTACAACATCAGGCAGGATGCGGTAACCACACCAGCTCACTCCCCAATCAGCGGGCTGGATTTGAACTGTCGTTTTAAGCGTTAATCCCCGCTCGCAGGCAAGCCAATCGCGAACCAATTGAAGTGTGTACCGGGCTGATTCACGTTCACGACAAAACCAGATGGTGTCATCCATATAGCGCACTGACGCGCTGACTTCAGGTTGAGCGGCAAGCAATCGATCCAGTCCATCCAGATAATAGTTAGCAAAATACTGAGAAGTCAACGACCCGATCGGTAATCCCTGTCCGGGTCTGGATACATGCGACTGTATAATCCGTTGAAATTGCGCTTCACATTGGCATCCCTTAAAACGGCGCATCAAAAGCAGTAATAATCTCTGGTGCGAGATATTGGCAAAATATCCGTCAATATCAGTCTTGACAAACCAGCCACCTGCTTTCAAGTGTTGTTGTACTTTAGAAACTGAACGATGAACGCCCATACCGGGCCGACACGCATAGCTTGTACTGGTCATAGCGCGCTCCAGCACCGGACCAGCCAGATTCATCAACGCATGATGAAACACGCGATCCTCAAAACAGGCCGCATGGATCAAACGTGGTTTGGGATCATGAATGCGAAAAACCCGATATCGGCCGAAAGGCAGTCGCTGGTCACGAATATCCTCCCCAAGTTGTGTCAACCGCTGATCTAGATGACGCTCAAAGCGTCGTACATCAACACGCTGACGTTTACCACGAGCTGCCAGATGGTAGGCTTGAAACAGATTGCCAAGCGTGGCAATTGAATCCAGACTGATGTGTACCCGTCTCATGGGACCGAACCAGACTGGTTAAACATGTGTTTTAGCAATTCCAGAAAAGCGTCAGCATATTTTTCAGTTCGTTTATCGCCGATGCCTTCAATGTGTCTGAAATCAGTGCGTGTCGCGATCCTGTCAGTGACCATTCTCGCCAACTGTTCATTGGTTAACACATGATACGGCGGCACACCGTCAGCTTCTGCCAATTGCTTGCGCAACTCACGTAAACGTGAATAGATGGCAAAATCCGCTCCATTCAAAACTTCCTTGTAATCCACTTGCGTGGTTTTCCGGTTTTTGCCGTTTGAGCCAGGCGGTTCTGATCCATCTACCCAGGTCAGACAAATCGACCAATAGCTGTTCTGGCCATCGGCGATAAAATGTTTTTCCACTTGTGTAATCCGTTTTTGGCTACAAAAACTGTTTAATGCATGCGTGGCTGAACCGTTATCTTGAACAGGTATGGTAAAAAACTGGAATTTCATCGTCTTCTCATAGTAAACCATCACTGTTTGAACCAGCGACGTAGTGCTTGTATGAAACCTCGGCCTGCGGCCGGGCGTTCTGGCGGTGTCGTCCCTCCTTCGCCAGAATACCCGGCCGCAGGCACTGCTGTTGCTGAAGCGGTCGCTCCACTCCCTGTGGCTCCGCCACCTTGAACTGGTTGACCTGGGGCAAGCGCAAGGCGGAAGCCAAGGGCGCTGTCGCGAAGCGCAGGCTCGACCCTGCGGCGGAATGCAGAACGCGCGTTCCCGCCGTCGTCGAACCAGGAACCGCCGCGGATAACGCGGGAATGGCCCGATTCAGGTCCTTGTGGATCAATCAAAGCCTGAGCTGGATAATCATCATAATAGTCTTGACACCATTCCCACACATTACCATGCATCTGGTATAAACCCCAGGCATTAGCGGGTAAAGACTTGACGGTTATAGTATGGCTGCGATACTGGCCCTTTGGGGTACCAGCAACTGGGTAATCACCATTGTAATTCACTTGATTTGTCGTAGCTTTATCGCCAAATGAAAACGCTGTTTCGGTACCGGCCCTGCATGCATATTCCCATTCGGCTTCGCTGGGTAATCTGGCCTGTAATTCCGGTAGCATGGTATTAAGTTGCTCGATAAACTGTTGCGTATCCTCCCAACTGACTTGTTCGACCGGGTTGTCGGAATGTCTGGTAAAATGCGCCGGGTTACTGCCCGTCACAACTGTATAAAATTCCTGGGTTACTGCGGTATCCGCCAGCCAAAAGCCTTGTGTCAAGGTCACTTCATGCAAAATTTCATCATCAAACCGTTCAGGCTCGTGATCAGGCGAACCCATCATAAACTGTCCCGGTTCAATCCAGCGGAATCGTTGGGTAACTTGTTTCACCTGTACATCGACATACAAGCCATAGTCATCAAAGCCGAGCGGTGGTATACCATGCCAGGTCCAAACACCCGTGTTATT
>JAHZJL010000218.1 GCA_022600935.1 Gammaproteobacteria bacterium | reverse complement strand
TTCACTGTTAAGGAAATAGTTTTACCATCAGCATGAATCCATTTCCCTTGACTCTGTTGGTCGCTATCGCCAGTTTTACTACGAAGCCGGTAAAACATCAATTCTTCACCCGTGTTTAGTTGTAGAGAGAACCAGTCCCAGCCACTCTGATTCTTGTCAAGTGCACTGGTACTCCATTCACGATCCAACCAGGATAATCCTTTGACTTTATATGTTTTGTGATTGACCTTGATTGTTCCTGTGCTATCCATCCGCGTGAACGAGTAGTAATACGACGCATTGCCTGGCTCTGAACTTTTTTGACTCAACCCCTGGTTACCCTGAAGAACCGCTGGCTTGAGTGGATTAACTGTCAAATCAAGACTAATTTTTTGATCTTTAGCTATGATATGCCAAGGGAAGTTACCATTTCCTACACCTGTTATTTGCCAATCTTCCAACCAGATTTTGAATGGTTGTTGTTGGATTCCTGCCAGACCAATTGCGGGACGACTCAGTCTTTGTGTTTGGTAATGCTGTTGTTGATTGACATCTGACACCGCCAGATGTGCCATCCATATTTGATGACTTGCCCATTTCGACTCGCGTTGTGCAGGTTTTGATTTTAATGCAGTTCTAAAAAACGTGATTTGGTAGCCAAATTGATGACCAGTATCGGAACTCAAATTACCTGTTAGATACCACCATTCAATTCTGTATTCTGGATGTGCAAAGTGATCGTCTGGAAAATTAAATGTTCTGGGTTTATCCGCTCGTGCAAAATCTTGATCACCCTGATTGCTTAGGATGTTATTTAAGTTAATCTCAGTATTGACAGGATGTGAACGTGAGGAATGGTCATACCAGATTACGCAGATGATCAACAAACTGCATACAATTAACCAAACCCGGCGTTTCATAACTCGCGTAGACTTTGCGGCAGCGACATGGTTGCCAGATGCTTAATTGGATAATAAGCTGCGAGTAACGCTGCAGCAACCGACAATAGCACGGCTTGAAACAATACAGAGATTGGTAAAACACTGTTCATGCTCCAGCCAAATGAGCGTTGGTTAATCACATCGATTAACAGCTCGGACATAACCCAACCCAGCGGAAGTGCCAGCAAACCAGCCAATAAACCGGTCATTGCAGTCTGAATCAGCAATAGCTGAGTTAATTGTGCTGGTGTCAGACCAGTTGCTCTAAGTACCGCGTATTCGCGTTGTTTCTCCATTAACAAAACCATTAACGCACTGAATACACCAACAAAAGCGACCATGACCACCAATAAGCGTAATACATCCGTAATCGCAAACGTGCGGTCAAAAATTGCCAGAGACTGATCCCGTATCTCCTTATTGTATCGAATACGGACTGCTCGTTTCCCTTGACCGGCAAGTGAGCTGATTCGTTGTTTCAATTGCTCAGCATCAGCGTTTTTCTCCAGCAACAAACCAATCGAAGAAATTGATCGGTCTTGCCAGTTTTTCTCATAAAGTTTACGGTGTATGACGATCATCCCTTGGGATGAACTGTAATCCTGAAATACAGCGCCAATTTCAAGTGCGATGCTATTACCTTCATTGGTAGTCGCTTGCAGCTGGTCACCAACTGACAGTTGTTGATGATAGGCATAAGGCTCAGAGACCAAGACAACCTCACCATTTAAATAGCGCTGCCATTGCTGATCGGTATTACCTTCAAGTAAATTAAACCCTTTACTTAGCTGATGACCGGGATTGAGTATTAACAAAGCGACACTTTGACTATTAATTTGTAAATGCGCAGTCTTACCATGACTAATCGCACGAATACCAGCCAGCTTTTGTATTTCAGCTAACCAGAATTTCTCGAGATTACCTTCGACTTTGGTTCCATCTGCATTCGTTGAAGAAATATACAAATCATTTTGTAAGGTAACAGTTAACCAGTCTGCCAGTGTATCGCGAAAAGATGTTGTCATAATTCCGACTCCAACTGTAGCTGATACTGCAACGGCTAGCGCAATAATCGCCAGGTTGGTTCGACTCAATGAGCGGTTAATCCCACGAATTGCCATTTTCCAGACGGTTGAAGACGCGGGAATGTAGTCAGCAAACACTCCAACAAGTGTTTTAATCAGCGATGGCATGATCAGACTATAACCGATAACCAGGCTAAACAAAGCAGCAAAACCGGCGATTAACTGTCTGGAAAACGTGTTTAAAATGAACAATGCCAGCATCATAAGTAATACACCTGCGGTCATTAAAATTGGCGTCATTCGCTGATTGCGATGCTCCAGTTCAGAGATCCTGTGGACTGTCGCCGGTGCAATTTTAGCTGCTTCCAGCGCAGGCCCCAGTGTTGCAAGCAGCACTGCAACCAGCGTTAAACCAATCCCTTTTAACAAGAGTGTTGGTTCAATGTGCAACAGACTTGTAGAAATCTCGGCATAGACATCATTGATGGTGCGGGTAACAAGCTTCAACAGGCTTTTACTCAAGACAATGCCAAGAACAATGCCCGAGATACCACCGAGGATAGCAAACAACAAGGCCTCAACAATCATTTGCAGGAAAATCTGCAGCCCGGTAATTCCCAACATGCGTTCAATGGCAAACTGCTGGCGACGTTGCAAGACTGAAAAAGTCATGGTGTTATAAACCAGAAAGCAGCCAACCAGCATGGCGAGCAGACTCATTGCGGTCAAATTGATACGGAATGCAGCTGTCATTTGATCCAGTGCGTTGGTCCTGGAAGCGCTCGGGATTAACTGCACTGAATCAGGGATTTGTAGCATCAATGTCTCTACCTGATTCTGATTGAGAACCAGTGCGATTCGATCCAGTTGCCCGACTCTTCCGAGTAACTCCTGTGCAGTGGCAATATCGGTCAGCAAAACATGATCATACCCTGCTTGATCAGGAGTGCCGTATGTCCCTGCGATGTGCAGAATGTGTTCTGACTGGTTGATTCGTACTTTCAACCGGGATTGACTGGAGAGCTGTAACTGTTGCGCTATTTGTGTCGAAATCAGAACAGTATTGGCCTGGGTCAGAAGTTGCAACCAGTTTTGCTGTTCAGGAAATGTCGATTGTTGGGTCTGAATTTCACTTTGGGCGAAAGGATCGATGCCAATCAGTTGATACTGCAAACCATGAATTGCCAATTCGGATTCAAGCAGTGGCGCACTGTCGCGTAAACCCCATTCAACCCGCAAGCGGGTATACAAGGTTTCATCTAAATATCCATTATTGCGAGGCACTAGATAATGCGTTGCCCGACCAGAGACTTGATCAACCGAGTCAGCAAATGATTGCTTCGCGCTTTGATTGGCAATATCAACCGCTATCATCACCGCACTGCCCAAGGCAATACTCAGGATGGTGAGCCATAACTGCCAGGGGTGCTTGATAAAAAATCGTACACTGGTTTTGAGCAGAGTCCAGTGGGTCGTGTTTACCATGCCAGATCTTTTGAAGCAGTTTTCAAGCGACCACTGTGCATTTCCAGAACGCGATGAGCACGGCTGGCGACTGTTTCGCTGTGCGTGACCATAATCAGGGTTTGTTGATTTTGCTCAGCCAAGCCGGTCAGTAAATCAAGAATGCGCGCCCCTGTTTCGGCATCGAGATTTCCAGTTGGCTCATCAGCTAATACCAGCATGGGCTGATGAATTAAAGCCCTGGCAATCGCAACCCGCTGTTGTTCACCCCCGGACAATTGATCCGGAAAAGCTTGCGCTCTGCTCTGTAAGCCAATCTTGCTTAACCAGTCGGACACTTGTTGAAGACGCTGATCAAGTTGGACACCACAAAGCTCTAGCGGCAAGGCAATGTTTTCAAACACATTGAGGGTGGGAATTAAATGAAACAGTTGATAAATAAACCCGATATGTCGGCGTCTGAACAGTGTCAATTGCGGCTCTTGCAGGCAGCTCAACTGCTGGCCCGCAATCGTTACCTGACCGCTGTTGGCTCTGTCTATCCCAGCAAGCAAATTAAGCAGGGTTGATTTCCCTGATCCACTGGCGCCCAACAATGCAATCCACTCACCTTTGTTAATTGCTATGCTGGCATCATCAATTACTGTATGGGATTGCCCGGCTTCCTGGTAAGCGTAATATAGATTGTTGGCAACAAGCAGGGAATCACTGGACATTTGATTGCAAATTAGCGAGTAAAGTTATCGTTTGAATCTAACATAATACTCGAATAAGACAAACAGTCGGATCGTCTTTGATTGATTAATGCTACTTTGTCATATTTCTTAAAATGTAGATACTCTGAAATTCCAACCACATATTTTGCATCATCTTCAGCGCTCGACATGGCTTTTGATGTGGCATCACGCTGTCAGCAACGCCAACAACACAGCCAACCCATTCTGGACACGCTCCACAACGGGTGCTGCCAACCCGATCTAAAACGGCCAACGGTGGGTCGTCGGCAAAAGCGTTGGATTATGCGCTGAAGTGCTGGCCGAGTTTAATCCGTTATGCTGAAACGGGTCATTTACCCTTCGACAATAACCCGGTGGAGAATACCATTCGCCCGATTGCCCTGGGCAAGAAAAACTGACTGTTTGCCGGCTCAGAACGCGTCGGTCGCCGTGCTGCAGCCATTCAGTCCCTACTCGGTATTGCCAAACTCAGATGGAATAGATCCTGCTGCCTGGCTCAAAGACACACTAGAAAAATTACCGGCGTGGCCCAACAGCCGCATTGATGAACTCTTGCCTTTGGCGCCAGAATCGATTCAATCCATGATTTCAAAATAATTGATAGATAGTGGCGTTGAACGCTTACGCATTACTGTCATGGTCAATAGAAAAAGTAGAGTCTGGAGGATGCTGCAAATAATTGGTAAATAGTAAAGTGTCACCGTAATTCCACAAGCAGAAACCGCTGGTTTGGGTCAGGTTGATGTGATTGATACTGATTGAGGCCCCTTCTG
>JAHZJL010000217.1 GCA_022600935.1 Gammaproteobacteria bacterium | reverse complement strand
GAATTGATGCTTCCAGATGAGGGAACCTGGTATCCGGAAGGCAGCCAATATCAATCACATCAGCACCTTGATCACGGTAGTAGTGCGCTTGTTCAACGATTGCATCGATGTTCATTAACGGAGCATCGGTGATTTCAGCGAAAATATCAACTGAATATCGGGACAGGTCGGGGCGTTTGGAGGCTTTTCCGAAAAAAGCAGGAAGGTCCTTCAATTCATCCGGGCCACGTTCGAATGGAATACCGAAATGAGCAGTCAGCGCTTGCAGATCACCACGGCAACGGCCCGGTAAAATGACGCGATCCGCGCCATAGGTTTGATCGAGTCGGCGTAATAACATGTCACCCGTCATTAATGCAGCCACTTTAATTCCGATCTGATGGACGGTATAGCTAAACTCAGTGGGTTGCATTTCCTCCAGAACCTGATGCAGGCGTTTTTCTGCAAGTTTGCCGGTTATAAACAGGATATGTTCGGAATTGTTGTTGGTTGACACGGGTTAGCTTGATTGATACCAGGGCGTTTATTATGACATGTTGCCCGAGTCAATGCTCAGTTGGCTGATGTTTACGGGAAGTTCTGTCTGAATATATAAGTTGTGATAATAGTTTGGTGTAAAACGCTAATCCTAAGCAAGTATGATAGTGCTTCAAGGCTGGACTCGATTGAATCCGGTTGTTACTGTATCTGCAAGAACGTCTATTACAAGCAATATCTGAATCGGTTATGACCAGACTTTACGGAATAAAAAACTGCGATACTGTAAAAAAAGCCAGGAATTATCTGGATAAACTGGGTGTCGATTATGTATTTCATGATTATCGCAGTGAAGGTTTAAGTCAGGATCAACTGCAAATCTGGGTGAATGCTTTGGGTTGGGACAGCCTGCTCAATAAACGCAGCACCACATGGCGGCAGTTGCCTGATTCGATTAAAGACAATATCGATCAAACATCGGCAGTACAGGTTATGCTGGATCAGCCAACTGTGATAAAACGCCCGGTTCTGGAATTGAACTCTGGCGTTTATCTGGGATTTTCAGCACGTCGTTATGATGATCTGTTTTCAGGCCAGAGTTCATTGCCTGACTGAAACACAATTGTATTATCGACGTGTGACCAAGGTCAGTTGTTTTGTAATCCATCTGACATTTCCATGCTATTAAACAAATAGTTGACTGAATCTTAAAGTAATGCAGTTTGACTCGGTATGGTCTGGTCACACGGATAATGACTGAACTGTCATTAACAACATTTGTCAGTCAATGTATAACAGTCCATATGACTCCTTTTTGTGTTCCATCCATTGTTGATCGTTCAGTCGTTGCAATATTCAGTAGTCTTATATCCTTGACGACATCAGTGCACATTTTGACAGGCTATTTTTCGTGGTAAAACGGCAATCGGTTTTCAGTTTTTGGATCTTTTTTATTGCATACTGTCTGACTGTGACGTCCACTGCATGTGGAATCCAGCCAGATTCGCCAATCGATGCGCGACATCTCGGCCTGGTGATCAATGCAAGTGATGCCGACAGTAAGGCATTGGGTGATTACTACATGACGCGGCGCCAGATTCCTTCGGAAAATGTAATTTATGTTCGTTTCCCGGCTGGCAAAACAACGTTGTCACGCGAGGAGTTTGCCACACTGAAACGACAGATAGATTCTTCCACACCAAGTCATGTTCAAGCCTATGCACTGGCCTGGACTGAGCCATACCGGGTGGATTGTATGTCGATAACCAGTGCGATTGCTTTCGGCTTCAGCGAGGATTTCTGTGCGTCAGGTTGTAAAGCAACACGCCAGAGTGCGTATTTTAATTCGCGATCACATCGACCATGGGATCATCATCGGATTCGACCAGCCATGATGCTGGCCGGGACGACGCTGGAAAATGCCAAGACAATGATCGAACAAGGCATCAAATCCGATGCGACCTATCCCAGAGGAACGGCATACCTGTTGAGTACTTCGGATCATGCCCGTAACAGTCGGGCATCGTTATATCCTGAGGTAAAACGCATGTTCAACAACAGGTTCAAGATTAACCAGCTGCAGCAGGATGTGTTATTGGACAAGGACGATGTGATGTTTTATTTCACTGGCTTGTCTCAGGTTGATGGTTTGCAGAGTTTAACGTTTAAGCCCGGTGCAATTGCCGATCATTTGACATCACACGGTGGTAACCTGACCAGCCCGAAAGGGCAAATGAGCGCTTTGCGCTGGCTGGAAGCCGGTGCAACTGCCAGTTACGGGGCTGTTGTCGAGCCGTGTAACTTTACCAGGAAGTTCCCAAACCCCGGAATCGCAATGGGCCATTATCTGAATGGTGATTCATTAATCGAAGCATACTGGAAAAGCGTAGCCTGGCCGGGGCAGGGTGTGTTTGTTGGGGAACCACTGGCGAGTCCGTTCAGGCTCTTTTGAACCTGAGTGCAAATGTCATCGACTTTAATTTTTTTGCGCTGATGCTGTTATAATACTCGGCTATTGTTTTAACTCACAGATATCCTTCAGATTTTCGAGATTATATTGCGTTGTCCACGAATTATTCGCTAGAGTTCAAAAATCTGCAATGTATTCGGGATAGCAGAACACTGTTCTCTGAACTGAATATGACTGTATTGCCAAATCAAGCACTGATTCTTGAAGGTGATAACGGCAGTGGCAAGACCTCTTTATTGAGAATCCTCTGTGGAATTCGCAGTCCGGATCACGGTGAAGTGACCTGGTGTCAGCAACCCATCAAAAATTCCAGTTCCGGGTTTTTTGAAGAGATGTTGTATATCGGTCATCTGGATGGTATCAAACGCGATTTAACTGTTGAAGAAAATCTCAAAGTTTGTATGGGGCTGGGAAAGCCTTCGGAGATAGGAATCTCAAAGGCACTTGACCAGGTAGGTTTGTATGGATACGAGGATGTACGCTCCCAGGTGTTGTCGGCCGGACAACGTCGGCGTGTAGCATTAGCCAGTTTGTTGATTCGACATGCTGTGTTATGGGTTCTGGATGAGCCGTTTACTGCGCTTGACAAAACCAGTCGCGCTGTTTTCGAGAATATTATGAATCAGCATGTCAGGCAAGGCGGTATGATTGTTGTCACGTCACATCATCCTGTGCAACTCTCGGCAGCTGAAGTGATCACAATCAATCTCTCTGAACAATGAATCATTCGCTTACTCAGGCATTCTGGACTTTGCTCAGACGTGATCTGTTGCTGACTTATCGAAACCGGGCCCAGGCCATCAATCCTTTGCTGTTTTTTGTCCTGGTTATTGTCTTGTTTCCGTTTGGAGTCGGGCCTGATGCCACTTTGCTTAAAGCTATGGCACCCGGCGTAATCTGGGTTGCCGCATTGCTGTCCGCATTATTGTCTCTTGAGTCTATCTTCAGATCGGATTTTGATGATGGATTTCTGGAGCAGCTCGTATTGAGTCCGCATTCGCTGTCTGCTCTGGTGCTGGCCAAAGTCTTTGCACATTGGATGATCAGTGGATTTCCCCTGCTTGTGGTCGCACCGCTGCTGGGGGTTTTTCTGGGTATGCAAGGCGAATCGATTGAAGTGCTGGTCATTACCCTGTTGATTGGTACCCCTGTATTAAGTCTGATTGGTGCAATTGGCGTGGCGTTAACCGTTGGTTTGCGGCAGGGAGGAGTGATACTTGCGCTACTTGTATTTCCGCTCTATATTCCGGTACTGATTTTCGCTACCAATGCTGTGCAAATGGCTGAATCCGGGTTTTCTGTGACTGCCCAGTTATCGATTCTGGCAGCGCTGTTTTTACTGTCTCTGGCATTGGCGCCACTGCCGGCTGCTGCGGCTCTCAAGATGAGTTTAAGTTAATCAACCTGTTATTATACTGATGAAACAATTATGAATCCTGTCATGAAATGGATCCACTTGCTGGGTTCCCCGCCTTATTTTTATCGCTTTTCCGGTAAATTGCTACCCTGGTTAAGCGTGTTATGCATAATCTTGTTTGTCTGGGGCTTGTATGGTGGCCTGGTTCAAGCACCTGCGGATTATCAGCAGAGTGATGCATTCAGAATTATTTATGTGCATGTGCCATCCGCCTGGATGTCGTTGTTTGTCTATGTCACGATGGCTGTCGCAGGTGCAATCGGCATTATCTGGCATGTGAAAATGGCTGAAATAGTTTGCGTGACCAGCGCACCGATTGGAGCTGTGTTTACATTTCTGGCATTGCTGACCGGCTCGATCTGGGGCAAGCCCATGTGGGGGACCTGGTGGGTGTGGGACGCGCGCCTGACCTCTGAGTTAATCCTGTTGTTCCTGTATTTCGGTGTTATGGCCTTGTACCGGGCTATTGAAGACAAGCGCATGGCTGCTCGTGCTGTCGCAATACTGGCTCTGGTTGGTCTGGTTAATATACCCATTATTCACTATTCGGTTGAATGGTGGAGTACCCTGCATCAGGGACCGACAGTGACCAAATTTGACAAGCCATCGATGGATGCCAGTATGTTGATCCCGTTACTGGTGATGGCTCTCGCTTTTCAATTGTATTATTGTATTGTGTTGTTGTTGCGCATGCGGACCGAACTGGTTAACCGCGAACGCAACAGCAAATGGGTCAACGATCTGGTGAGTCCATGACATTCAGTGAATTTATTAATATGAGTGGTTATGGCCACTACGTCTGGAGTTCGTTTGGAATCACCCTGGTTTTACTGGTATGGCAGGTGATACAGCCGATCAACGAGTTGAACGAGCTTAAACGCAAAATCAGTCAAAGCAATCTGCGCAATACAAAACGTCGATGAAAACAATCCGCAAGCAACGGTTATTTTTGATTATCGCCATGGTCGCAGCGATTATGGGGGCAGTTGCCTTCGCTCTCAATGCCTTCAATGAAAATCTGATGTATTTTTATTCAGTGACGGAAACAGTGAACGGTAAAGCGCCAGAGCAACAGGCATTCAGACTGGGCGGAATGGTGGTCAAAGGCAGTGTCAAACGGCCAGGCGAAGGGTTGACTGTATTTTTCGACCTGACAGATTATCAAAGTTCGGTGACAGTCAACTATACAGGAATTCTTCCGGATCTGTTCCGGGAAGGTCAGGGCATTATTTCAACAGGACGCCTGAATGAGAAGGGTGTATTTATTGCTGATGAAGTCTTGGCAAAACATGATGAGAATTATATGCCGCCCGAGGTTGCCGAATCCTTGAAAACAGCAAAATCTCAAGCAGACTAGTCAGTTAATGACTGCACACAATTTACAACAATCTGTTTAGTTCCGCCAAATCTATCCCCTTTCAACACCAGTCGGTTGTTTACTAAGCTCTGAAATTCTATACAATGGAGAGTTTGGCAGAACAAGTATAGTGTTAGTCTTCATTATCAGTGGCTAACTTATCCAGGCAAGTGCGGCATCAATATCGATGAAATGGTTTTCAAGATTTCCTAAACAGTTGTTCTGGGCCTTGTTACCAGCTGTCTTCGGTATTTTACTGACCATCAGCCCGTTCGGCATTATGGTCGAGGAAAGTCTGGGCTTGCAGAGCCTGTTTTTGATGCGAGGTCATCGTACACCACCGAGTGAACTGTCAATTCTCAGCATCGATAAAGCATCGCTTGATGAGCTGAATATCACCGGTAAAGTCAGGGACTGGCCGCGTACCCTGTATTCTGAAATCATTCGCCAGTTAAACAAGCAAGGGGCTAAACTGATTGTTTTTACCCTTGCCCTGGATGTATCGCGCAATGAACAGAATGAACAGGCATTGGCTGATACCATGGCCTTGGCCGATAACGTTATCCTGCCAAGATATATCAAGCAGATCATCATAACCGGCTCAGGGAAAAAAAATTCAGTTAGCACTGAAACGATAGCACAGGATTCAGAACAGCTTGACCCGCAACTACAGGATTCTGGTGAAATCATCATTGTCAATTCTGTCGATCCTCCGCTTCCTGTGCTGGAAGAGTCCGCGCTTGCATCAGCAGTCTTTCCGATACCCAAGGATACCGAAAAGGTCACACGACTGTGGACCTTCAAGCAGGAAATCAGTGAACCTTCGACCTTGCCAGTCGTCGTTTTTCATTATTGGGCGCTGAAAAACTCCTATCCTGCTTTTCTGGACCTGATCTCGGGTCTGGATTCCAGTCTGGCAGCCAGTTTACCTCTGGATGCACATGATTTTCACGACAAACGCAATATCCATGAATTTATTGATAACCTGCGCTGGTTTTTTATTCAGAGTCCGCAATTATGGGATCGAGCGCGGGACTTGATTGAATCAAATCAAAGCTGGGATATCAAAACCAAACAATCGCTCAATTCCTGGATTAACCTGTATTCAGAGCGGTCTACTGTGTATGTCAATCATTACGGCCCATCTGCGACAATTCCTCGATGGCCTTTATTCAATCTTCTCAAACAACGCAGTGGAGCGCCATTCAAGGATTCCGTGGTCTTTGTTGGTATCTCTGAAAACCTCTTTCTGGAACAAGGCTATGGCGTCCCTACTGTATTTTCTACACCAACTGCCCGGATCAGTATTGCCGAGATCGCTGCAACAGCTACAGCTAATCTGATGGCGGATGAACTGGTTAAGCCGTTATCGATTATTGAACAGATTGCGCTGGTGTTAGGTTGGGGGGTTTTGATCGGGATGACGGCGTACTCATTGTCAATTCCACGTGCTGTACTGGCTTTATTGGGTTTGTCAGTTCTCTATATTATTGTCGCTAATTTTCTGTTTGATAGCACGATTTGGATACCTTTAGTCGTGCCGTTATTGATTATGGTACCAATGGCATTATTGATCAGCTTTGGATGTCGTTACAGGCGTAATCAAAAGGCACAACAAGCCATCCATGAAGCGTTTAGTCGTTACATTCCTCCGAACATTGTCGATAAACTGGCAAATCAGACTCAATTTCAGGATTTCAGGGAAGAGGGTCAGGATGTGTATGCTGTGTGTCTGTCAACCGATGCCGGTCAATACACTCGTTTGGGTGAAATGATTGAGCCAGGGCAGCTTGCTAAACTGATGAATGACTATTACGAAATCATGTTTGAGCCAGTGCAGCGTTATAACGGTTTTATTTCGGATATCGTTGGTGATGCAATGCTGGCATTGTGGACTGGTGCAAAAACAGATCGGTCGCTGACTGCCAATGCATGCCAGGCTGTTTTGACTATCAACAATGCGGTTAATCAGTTCAATGACATGCAGAAATATTCTTTGCCAACCCGCTTTGGAATGCATGCCGGGCAAATCCGGCTTGGTAACATTGGTTCGTCATCACGGTTTGAATATCGGCCGGTCGGTGATTGTGTGAATACCTCGAACCGTATCGAACGATTGAATAAATTACTCGCCACCCATTTATTATTGACCGAGGATGTGGTTCCGGATCTTGATATCTGCTATACACGGTATGTGGGTTCTTTTTTACTGGAAGGAAAAACCAATCCCTTGAATATTCATGAACTGGTTGGTCAAACCGAGCAGATCAATGAGGTGCAGGTTGAAATGTTCAAATTGTTTGATCAAGCGATGACGACATATTCAAAAGGAGATTTGCAAACAGCCCAGCAAATTTTTGACATTATATTGCAGCATATGCCAGACGATGGCCCATCAAGGTTTTATTACCAGCGGTGCTCTATCTATCTGGCTGACCCTGCGAATATGGAGAACTGGTCCTCCACTGTCAGTATGTGAATATTCACATCACACTTGTTAATTAAAATCAAGGAGAATAAACTGCCCCCTAACACAAACATTTAGAAATAATAATGTATTGGATATTTGGGGTATTTTTTGCTTTTCTGGTATTTTTGACAACTCAGGTTGTTGCTGAAGACCAATGCGAAGAGGTTGAAGCCAGAATTATCACAGTTCTTGGCGATGTTGAAATCCAGAGACGTTCAACCATGCAATGGTTGCAAGCCAAACCCGATGATGTCTTATGCCGCAATGATTTGCTGCGCTCAGGAGCTAACAGTAAAGCCGATATATTGATTCTTGAAGAAACCAGAATGGCACTGGATGAACGGACATCAATTCGTATTTCAGCCTCATCCAACAAAACCAAAACTGTTTTTTCCAATCTGATTGATTTATTTGCGGGAGAAGCTTATTTCCGCAGCAGAAAAGCACGTGAACTGAATATCGAAACCCCGATCTTCAATGCCATGCATGAAGGCACTGAATTTCTGGTCAAAGTCAGTGGCGATCAAGCTCAGGTTATTGTCTTCGACGGGGTTGTGCTGGCTAGCAACAAACAAGGCCAGGTACGCGTCAAGCAAGGCCAGTCAGCACAGGCATCCAAAGGTCAGGCACCAGTCATCGGGCCACGCATCGAATTACGTGATGCTGTACAGTGGACACTGTACTACCCTCCAGTGATAGATTATTCAGAAGCCGGGCAACTCTTTGCAAATTCCGCTCTGCAACCAATTCTGGGGCATATTCTTAATAATGATCTGACTCAAGCGTTTGAGCAACTGAATGTCTTACCAGTCACAGAGCAGACTGCCGATTATTATGTTCTCTATGCCAGCTTGCTGTTGACAGTCGGGCAGGTTGACGAAGCACTCAAACATCTCAATCAAATCAAACAGAACTCACCCCGACAGGCAGAAGCCTTGTCACTGCGATCCATGATTGCTCTGGCACAAAATGATCAACCCAAAGCCTTGCAACTGGCACAACACGCCGAACAGATTAACAACACCAGTCCATCGCCGCATATTGCCTTGTCTTATGTGTATCAAGCGCAATTTGATATCGACAAAGCATTAAAGAGTGCACAACAAGCTGCTCAAGCCGGACCCAAAAACGGCCTGGCCTGGGCCCGAGTCTCCGAGCTGGAACTGGCGACAGGTAATGTCGATGACTCCATGCAAGCCGCAGATCAGGCACAACGTCTCAATCCGCGCCTGTCAAAAACCAACACCGTCCTTGGTTTTGCAAGATTGGCATCACTGGAACTCAGTGAAGCCGAACAGAGTTTCCGCGAAGCCATCGCACGAGACCCATCAGATCCACTGGCCAGACTCGGACTGGGACTGGCGAAAATACGCCAGGGCCACATCAAATCCGGCACTCGGGATATGGAAACAGCCGCCAATCTCGACCCCGGCAATGCCTTGATCCGCAGTTATCTCGGCAAAGCCTATTACGAACAACGTCGTGGCACCATTGCCAACACTGAATATCAAATCGCCAAACATCTGGACCCAAATGATCCCACCCCGTGGTTTTATGATGCCATCTACAAGCAAACCGTCAATCGTCCGGTGGAAGCGTTGCACGATATGCAGAAAGCAATCGAGCTGAATGATAACAGGGCGGTGTTTCGTTCCAAATTGTTGCTGGATGAAGATCTGGCATCGCGTAGTGCGGCTCTGGGGCGGATTTATAATGATTTGGGATTTCAACAGCGTGGCTTATTGGAAGGCTGGAAGGCGGTGAATGCAGATCCGGGTAATTATTCAGCTCATCGACTGTTAGCGGATAATTATGCAGCTTTACCTAGACATGAAATCGCGAGAGTGAGTGAGTTACTTCAATCCCAGCTTTTACAACCAGTCAATATTACACCTATTCAAGCAGGGTTGTCTGAAAGCAATTTACTGATTTTAGATGGATTAGGTCCTTCAAATTCATCTTTCAATGAATTTAATCCTTTATTCGCGCGAAACCGGAATAATTTGCAATTATCTGGTACTTATGGAAATAATAATTCATTTGGAAATGAATTTGTTTTTTCAGGCTTAATGAATAAGTTTTCATATAGCTTTTCTCAATTACATTTTGAAACAGACGGGTTTCGAAATAATAATAACTTAAATCAAAATATATATACAGCTTTTATTCAATATCGTATTAATCAAAACTTTGACATTCAATTCGAGTATAACTTTAAAGATATTGGTAATGGAGATTTGCGATATAATCTTGATCTAGATGATTTT
>JAHZJL010000216.1 GCA_022600935.1 Gammaproteobacteria bacterium | reverse complement strand
ACATCACATAAACCCTATTGGGCCAAAAAATGGCGGCCAGCGTGTGTTGCGCGGTGGTTCCTGGTTCAACTACGCCTGGTGGGCGCGTTCCGCTTGCCGTTCCGGGAGGTATCCTGGCGAGCGCGGCAACGGCCAGGGGTTCCGCTTTGCCGCAACAGGTTCAAGCCGTGTATCCACAGTCAGGCAGTCGTCAATCCGGGCTGCCGCGTCGGAGCGCGGCGTGCCGGATTGACAGGGGCGCGCAATTGAGGTCATGATCTGACACCATAAACCTTCACGTTACAGATAGAAGTCACCTCAGCAGTAACCATCATGCAATACCGCTTTTTCTCAATATCAGCTCGTGATCCGGATACCGATCAACACGACTTCAATTTATTTTGTAATAGCCATCGTATTCTTGACGTTGACAAACAGTTTGTCGATTCTGGATTGAACAGTTACTGGTCAATGTGTGTGACTTACATAGAAGGACAACAAGGGCCGGGTAAGAGTGTAAAAAAGCGACAGCGTATTGATTACAGGGAACATTTATCAGAACAGGATTTTACACGCTATTTGCAATTGAGAGCGTTGAGAAAACAGCTTGCTGATGATGAAGGTGTGCCGGTTTATGCCTTGTTTACCAATGAACAACTTGCCAGTATGGTGACCAGAAACGTCAAGACGCTATCAGAACTTGAGGCGATTGAAGGTATTGGGCAATCACGGATGGATAACTATGCGGAATCATTTCTGGCAGCTTTAAATGCAATTGATAGCAGCGAGTGAATTGTAGTCAGGAGAAATTTTGAAAACAACTCGCATTGAACTGATTGATCTTGCCAGTTGGGACAATCTGTTACTGGCGTTCTGGAAAACTGCTAGAAAGAGGCGGTTTAGAAAGAGTATCCAGTGTTACTGGCAACATTTGGAATTGAATTTATTACGGTTGCAAACAGCGATTCTGAATGAAACTGCGCCAGTTGGGTATTATCGACGCTTTGTCATTCATGACCCAAAACGCAGAGACATTCATGCCGCCTGTTTAGCTGACAGGATTTTGCATCACGCTATCCTGAACCATGCTGAACATGTGTTTGAACGTAAACTGGTCGATTCCAGCTATGCCTGCCGCCCCGGAAAAGGCGTTCACAGAGCGATTCGTAAAGCGCAGAACAATTGCCAGCGTTATCCCTGGTATGTCCAAGTTGATGTTGACAGTTATTTTCCCTCGATTGATCATCAGCGCATGTTGACATGTCTCTCGCGGTGTTTCAGAGGGACACAGTTGATGGGCTTGCTGGAACGGATTTTGAATTCGTATCATTCACGACCGGGAAAAGGGCTGCCGATTGGTTCACTGACGTCTCAGCACTTTGCCAATCTGTATCTCGATCAAGTGGATCGGTGTTTATTGTCGCATCATGCAGTATCCGCGCATATTCGCTACATGGATGATATGGTTTGCTGGTGCACCGGCAAACACCTGGCGAAACAAATTCTGCGGGATTTGCAGCGAATTGTTCATGATGACTGTTTACTTGTCCTCAAGCCGTCTTGGCGCATTCAACGAAGCAACCAGGGGCTTGGTTTTTGTGGTGTACGAATTTTGCCAGCGACGATTCGTTTGTCTAGGCGCAAGCAAAAACGGTATAGAACGTTACGTCAACGCTATGAATCGGCATGGTTGCGTGGAGAGCTATCAGACCAACACTTACAATCTGTGTTTTCGAGCATTGTCGCGGGTACACATCCAGCCGAATGTACTGGTTGGCAGCAAAAAAATTTGCATCTTTACCCTGATATCTATCACAATGACGACGGGTGTTTATCGAAAGCGACCAGCGTGTGATGCGCGGTGGTTCCTGGAACAACAACGCCAGGAGGGCGCGTTCCGCTTACCGTAACAGGAGGAATCCTGGCGAGCGCAACAACAACCAGGGGTTCCGCTTTGCCGCAGCTCAAACCAGTGTGGATACATGGTTTGACCAGATCAACATCCTGTCCGTATCGGGTAATGACAATACTTGGCTAACGGCAAAAACCAAATGCCCTTCAACGCGCCAGTAGGTCGATACCGAAAGCCCGTTGAAGCGGCGCTTATAACCATCACAATGACTCAGCCAATACCAGATTATCAGGTCAAGCCACCATTTCCTCCACTCTGGGCAACATCCTGGGGGCAAGACCGCTACGGATTATATGCCGACTTAGCAGTCAATAATGTTGTGCAACGCATGCGCTGGATTGTACCTGGAGAGTTCATGATGGGCTCACCGAAAACAGAGCCTGAGCGTGACAGCGATGAAACCCGGCATCGAGTGATTTTGACTAATGGCTTCTGGCTGGCGGATACGACATGCACCCAACAACTTTGGCTGGAAATCATGGGTGAAAATCCAGCGCGATTCAGCGAAAACCTGAATCATCCGGTTGAACGGATCAGTTGGGATGATTGCAGCACATTTATCGAGAAACTGAATGCAGTCACCAAGGGCTTATATGTCCGATTTCCCACCGAAGCCGAATGGGAATATGCGTGCCGTGCAGGGACTCAAACGCCGTTTTCGTTTGGAGAAACCATCAACCCGGATCAAGTCAATTATAATGGCAATCATCCTTACAACAAAAGGCCAAAAGGTGAGTACAGGGAGACAACAGTCGCTGTCAAAAGTTTACCGGCCAATCCCTGGGGATTGTATGAGATGCATGGTAATGTGGAGGAATGGTGTGCCGACTGGTTTGATAATTATAAACTGGATTCAGAGATTAACCCTGAGGGACCAAACAATGGCGTCCGGCGTGTGATGCGCGGTGGTTCCTGGTACTTCTTCGCCAGGAGGGCGCGTTCCGCTTACCGTAGCGGGTGGCTTCCTGGCGGGCGCGACGTCGACCGGGGGTTCCGCTTTGCCGCAACCGGATCAAGCAATGTATCCACAGTCAGGCAGTCGTCAATCCGGGCTGCCGCGTCGGAGCGCGGTGGGCCGGATTGACAGGGCTACCAGATTGTTTATGGTCTGTAGGTCGGGTTAGCCCAGCGCAACCCGACAAGGAAAACCAGACCAACTGACTTAAACCCAGAAATATAGTGGTTAACCATTGTCAATTGTCGTAGACCTGCCGTCATTGTCTGGTTACGCGCGGCTAACCAGACCTACAGACTGACGAATCTGGTCAATACATTCAGTCAACGCGCTCAGGATACGCATTGAAGTGCTTGATGCTTTCTTTTTCAAGCGGGATGTCAGTTTGTGTGGATGGATTCCAGACGCTTTGTTTCCAGAACTCCAGGTCGTTGAAGCCACCGTGGATTGATGGAACTGAATCCGGGTAGCGGTCAAATGCTTTGAAAACGATAGGGCTTTTTGCGCCTTGCAAGCGACTGGTGATGGCTTTTAATGCCGATAACACATTCACTTCGGAACCCAGGGTACGTTTCATCGGATGTTCCGGTGTTTCGTAATGTTGATCGATGGATACCAGCAGTGACCCACTGGGTACGATGCCGAACGCATGAGTTTCTGACACTTCAGCTACCCGGTTCAATACCAGATTATAAAAACCGGGTGGCGTGTTTTGCGGATTGCTTGGAACCAGTAGCGGCACCAGTGCATCCAGTGAATCATCGATGGACGCTGCGGCAGCCATGTAAACAATATGTTTGAGTGTGCCCGTGTCTTGCCATTGTTGGCGGTAGATTTTCAGCGCATGATTGAGGACGATGGTCCCCATGCTATGGCCGACCAGGGTGATTTCGTATTGGTATGGATGATCTGGTTGTTCATAATCAGCCTGGATGCTGTCGAGCAGATGTTGAAAAAAGTCACCACCGGAAAACCATTCATCCGCATGCTGCGGATTACTATTATGCTCCCGACTGTCAAAATCGTGAGTCGGGAAAAACGCATTCAGTGTGCGGCGTTTCATATTATCCCATGCAGAAACAGCGATTGAACTGTGCCACACAGTGCCCAGAGTCATCCGTATCGGGAAGGTGACCGCTTCCAGTGAGGCTTTTTTGATGCTGTCGGATAATTCGCTGTGATACTGACTGTAGTTGAGACGGAGGTTTTTTTGATCGAATTCAGAATGTGTTTGCCAGATGAGCCTGTCACAAACATCACCATTGCTCGTATTATTCAGGTTGCAATAATTCTTTTTGGAGTCCTTCCACGATTGTGAGAGTAGGTTTGGAAACAGTTGCGAAGATGCCCAGTCTTTTTCATTAACCAACTGATACCATACTGTAATTGGATATTTTCCCAGGCCACGGAAAATATTGGAAAGAATCACAAAGGGTGAGCTGATTGCGCCCAATAACAACGAGGTTTTACGACCTTCACGAACCAGAAAGGTTTGCTCTGCCCAGGTTCCGACAGGGTTAGATGGCCAGGAGATGAAAATTGGGTAATGCCAATCTTTGTTATCCGGGTTGTTATCATCAATGCCCTGGATT
>JAHZJL010000215.1 GCA_022600935.1 Gammaproteobacteria bacterium | reverse complement strand
TTTAATGTTGTGGTCAGTGCAAATCAGCTCAATCCTGCTGATTTTGGCACCGATATTCCGGGAAAACTCGATGCAAAACTACATGGAAAAGGTAGTCTTGATGGTGAATTATTCTGGGCCGATGTGGATATTAAACAGTTAAGCGGACAGATTCACGGTCAGCCGATGCATGCCCAGGGTAAAGTCAAACTCACCAATCAAAGCGCAGATATTCAACAATTGAAAATTTCCGCTGGTAACAATCGACTACTGGCTAAAGGCAACATCAACGAACAACGAGCCAATCTTGATCTGACAATCGATGCCCTGGATTTAAGTTCTGCATGGCCAACTCTGGCTGGAAGTCTGAACGGCAAAGCATCAGTGCAAGGATCACTAAAAAACCCCATTATTAAAAGTAACCTACAAGGCAGCAACATTGGTTATGCCAGGAACAGGATCGGCAGCCTGGTGTTCGATGCAGATTACAAACATGTTTCAGAGCAGCAATCCAGACTGAATATATCAGCGAGTAATGTGCAAATAGCAGAGAAAAAGATTGAACGTATCACTCTGCAAGGACATGGCAATCAATCACAGCATGATGCCGAACTGGATATGCATTCATCGCTGGGAGATCTGGCGCTAAAACTGGATGGTCAATGGAATGGAACAGATTGGCTTGGAAACATACAGCAACTGGCAATTCAGCATCCCGAGCTAAAACGATGGGGGCTAGAGAAACCTGCGCGAGTGACACTGGCTTTGGAGCAAGACAGCATCATCATCGACTTGCCAACCAGCTGTTTGCTGCAGAATGAAGCACGTTTGTGTGTCACTGCTCAAGGGTCACCTGATAAGCAACTGGATGGAAAACTGTCAATATCGGCATGGCCTTTGGCACTCACCAAACCCTGGCTGCCTGAAGAACTAACGCTTCATGGTAACCTGTCGGGGCTAGCAACACTGATTTACACTAACAACGATCTGAGTGCTGATTTACACGCAGACATTGCTGAAGGATCAGCGTTGTTAAAGGATGAAGAAAGTGTAAATCATCAGCTCACTTTTAGCGCCTCGACAGTCGAGATCCAATACCAGCATGACCGCCTTGATTCGCAACTCCGGCTTGGCTTAGGTGAACAGGACTACATTAATGCAGACATCAAAGCCAGTGAAGCCGACTCGGCCGGGCTGCGCCGACTGTCAGGCATATTGAAAGCCAAGATCGCCAATATGCGCTATATTGATGGTCTGCTACCGGACATCAGACAGTTGCAGGGACTATTCGTTGCCGACTTGCAACTGGGTGGAAATACCGGACAACCGACGATAAACGGTAATGCGCAGTGGCAAAACGGCCAGCTTGAAATAGCTCGACTGGGTACGACCCTGCGCAACATCAATCTACTGGTAAAAAACGCAACTGATAACCCTAAACGCCTTCTACTCGATGCGCAAGTTGAATCCGGAAAAGGGCAACTATCCGGCAAAGGCCACCTGGATTTAATCGCTGAACACAACTTTCCACTGCAATTAGCATTATCTGGCGAACAATTTCAAATCAGCCGCTTACCTGAAGCCGAGATAGTTATTTCCCCAACATTGACGATTAACAAACACGATGATCTAACTGATATTAAAGGTTTGATCAAGATAGACAAAGCGCAAGTGGAAATAAAGACTCTGCCAGAAACCGCGATTGCTCCCAGCGATGATGAAGTCATCATTACGACCGATCAACCTGAACCCAAAAAAACCACTGCGGCGCACTTGAATACCAACATTACCATTCAATTTGGAGATAATACCCGCTTTTCCGGCTTCGGGTTTGAGACTCGCTTGACAGGAAAACTGGGCTATATCACCAAGCAAGATAAGCAACGCATGCAAGGACGCGCTGAGTTACGCGATGCAACGTATCGCTCTTACGGACAAGATTTGACAATTCGCAAAGGTGAGTTTTTGTTTAATGGCCCCACTGACAATCCATGGTTAAAAATAGA
Source organism: Gammaproteobacteria bacterium (assembly GCA_022600935.1). Taxonomy (GTDB): domain Bacteria; phylum Pseudomonadota; class Gammaproteobacteria; order Methylococcales; family DRLZ01; genus DRLZ01. Next base: position 588 of record JAHZJL010000215.1, on the reverse strand, counting down.
AGCCATCCGTAAAGCCAGCAAGGAGGATATTACTTCAGTACTCAGCATTAGCGGGCAATTGAAATCCCCACAAACTCGGATCTTTACCGAACCTGCTTTGCCTGAATCTGAAGCGCTGGCATATTTGATTACCGGAAAATCTCTAAAAAGTACTGGGCAAAGTGGCAGTAGTGCCTTAGCCAGCGCGGCTTTTAATTATGGTATCGGAGAATTATCCTGGCTCAGTGACCAGCTCGGTATTGATGAATTTGAGGTTGAGCAAAGCGATAAAATAGAAGACAGTGCAGTGCGATTGGGACAATACCTCAATCCAGATCTTTATGTAGGGGTCAGTATGGGATTGTTTGCTTCCAAATATGCTGTAAACATCAGATATCGATTAAGTCAATATTTCAGCATTGATTCACGTGCAGGGGAAACTCAGCGTATCGAGCTGAAATATCATTTTGAGGCTGACTAGGATTAGGCCAAAGCTAATATCGATTGATTTGAATGAGTGGTAAGCATCAAGTTACACTTAGGGTACTGAGCACATTCGTCCGTAAATATACGCTAAGCAAATTCTATAGCACTCAAAAGGATCTCTGA
>JAHZJL010000214.1 GCA_022600935.1 Gammaproteobacteria bacterium | reverse complement strand
TATTTTCGGAGATAACTTTGATCCTTCTTCAGTCAGTCGTGAAAACTGGGGAGATGTCACTATCACCTTTGATTCATGTGATACTGCATCCATGCAATATGAATCGAATGACGGCACAGAATCAGGAACACTGAATCTTAGTCGATTAACAAATCTTGACGGATTAAAATGTGAGTTACCCGCCAATGCTTCGACTCAGGCATTACCAAGTGAGGCAGCTAAAAAATCCGGTACTTTTTTTGACCCAACGCATGATGGTGAAGGCGCTGTGATTCAGATACTGGAGAACAATTCAGCTGTTGTCTACTGGTACACCTACGATCAATCCGGCAACCAGGTCTGGATTTTGGGTACCGGTACATTTGATGGAACAACGATTACTGTTGATAACGCCATCACTGCAACTGGCGGAATTCTGGCAAACTTTAATCCTAATGATGTTGTCAGGGAAACCTGGGGCAACTTCACAATCACCTATTCTTCGTGTACTGAAGCAACTTTGCAATACAATTCCAGTGTGTCAGGATTCGGTTCCGGGCAGCAAAATCTGGAACGCTTGACAACTCCAAAAGGCCTGGAATGTTAAGTTGGTAATGCAAAAAAACAGGGTGAAAACCATGAGTGTTTTCATTTAGTCTCATCAAATAAATACCAGCCAATATGATTGCATCAATTTGGCTGGTATTTTCTAGTCATGCCAATTGCTATTTCTTCGACAAAAAAACATTACCGCTCGTCCCAACCTATGCCGTTTAGACGAGCAGCAATTGTAATACTGATAACATGGCAAATCACATCCATGCGTTACAACTGGTACTGATTGACGATCAACAATTGTGCATCAGTTTAGGGTAAATGCCAAACCAGAATTCCAGGGGCCGTAACCATTGGGATTCCAGGTTTGAACCCACCAGGCTCCTGCACCGTTGTTTAATATAGTCGATGGATTTATTGAGCAAACACCAGTGCCTGTTCCACAGCCAACTTGAGCTGCTGTATACCATTGCTGAATTCTGTTTCCTGTTGAATCATTCACCCACAGGTAATACCAGGTTGAATTGGATACGGCATTCCAACTGTAAGTTGGTGTTGAATCACTGATTTGGCCACTGGGTGATATCGCTGTGGCCGCTGGCGGTAAACCTGAGCTAATATTAAAATTACTTCCTGAACTCCATGGACCGAATCCTGAACTGTTCCAGGTTTGTATCCACCAGGTACCACTACCATTGGCCAGCACGGTTGCAGGTGTCACGGAGCATGTTCCGGTACCGCCACTACAACCGGCTTGATCGGCTGTATACCATTGCTGAATACGATTACCGGTTGAATCGTTGACCCACAGGTAATACCAGCTTGAATTGGATACTGCATTCCATAAATATGTTGGCGTGGTATCGGTAATGGTTCCAGATGGTGATACTAGGTTTGCTGCAGATGGCACTCCACCGCTGATGTTAAAATTCATCCCTGTACTCCAGGGTCCATAACCTGAACTGTTCCAGGTTTGAATCCACCAGGTACCACTACCCGCTGCCAAAACAGTTGACGGTGTTATAGAACATGTGCCGGTGCCGCTACCACAACCGACTTGAGCAGCGGTATACCATTGCTTGATACGATTACCGGTTGAATCATTGACCCACAGGTAATACCACGTTGAATTGGACACTGCATTCCAGGAATAAGTCGGGGTAGTATCAGAAATGGTACCAGATGGCGAAATTAACGTAGCGGCCGCTGGTACTGAACTTGCGTCATTAAGCAAGGCAGCCGGGACAAAATATTTGGTTCCATTTCTCTCCAGCCACATATAATTAGGATCGCTGTCATAAGAATGCCGACCTGGGTGCACAATATAACCACCCAAATCCACACCAGATAAGGATGTATATGAACCATTATTCAGAAGCGACCAATGTACATGGGGACCAGAGGAACTCCCACCGTTACATAAGGCCTGACTTTGATTATCGGCATACACACCTAAAGTTTGATTAGCGGCAACAGTTTGGCCATTGGTCACAGTTAAACTGTCCAGGTGATAGTAACTGGTCATCCAGCCGTTTGCTGCTGTCACTCTGACAGAACAACTGGAAAAAACTGTGACTGTACCTGCATGGGACGCAGTGACAAAATAGGAACTGGTGTCTGAACCCCACCCTCCACTGTTTTTCTCCCAAAAGTCCAGTGAAGACATTGCCCCGGTTGCACCACCTGTAGTGGTGTGAACCCCACCAAATCGCCAGGACTCACCTATTTTCCAGGGAAATTGTAAAAAACCGGCTGGTGGTTGAGCACCTTGAGGGATGTTGACTGTTTTATTAAGCTCGCTGGTTGCTTCATTAGGAAATAATTGTTTATAAACATCCTTGAAACCAGTCTTGTCTGACTCAACTCTCGAGGCAAATTCATCTTTGGAAATATCACCTCTCAAAAGATTCATTAGCGCATAAGTCGCTGCATTCACTGTGTCATTGACTTCTGATTTTCTTTGCTGGTTGTTTGTTTGATATTGGTAAAAATCAGAATATAAATGTGCCAGCACATCTTTAATCTGTTCATTAAAACCAGTTTCTTCAGCCAGTTGCTCCAAGGGATTGTCCATAGAACCTGGAGTTCCAGGTTGTGAAATCATCGAACTTTGCATTTCTATCAAGGCCAGAATGACTTTAGGACTAATGCTGTAATATCCACTCCAATGTGAAATATACTCTGAATACGGCAACAAATGCGGAGCATGCGTCTTTAAATATTCGTTTAAATTAAAATTAACAAGATCACTGTTATAAACAAAGTGGTGATCACTTATCCATTGCTCAGAGAAGTTAGGTTCGTAAAAAGAAAAAGACTCTTTCGACTGAAAATCTGCTTCATGTGAATATGAAGGAGCACTGAAAAAAATTAATAAAACTCCTAATATCCCTATAATTCTATGCATGTAAGTCACCGATTGTTATTGTTTCAGATTGTAAAATTATGGACACTCTTAAAAATACATCACAGCCGATAACCTGACAAGGGATTCTAAGTAAATACTGGGCCTTGCTTAGCAAATTTATTGCAAACGCACAACAATCACTCCTACTTTTTAACACCAAGTCGATTAGATGAAAGACATCAATGATACTGAAGGCGTTATCAAATTCAATCTGAAATACTCGGCATCGCCTATAGATGGTAAAGTTCAAAAGACATGCTGCGATAGAATCAAGACCTTGTCTGCGTGGAGGATGATTCTCAGGCAACTGGGCCTGATTGGTCAGGATCCGTTACGATACGAAGGATTGGGATTTGGTAATATCAGTATTCGTGTTGAACCTGCAAGCACACAATTTCTGATTACCGGCACTCAGACCGGGGCAGTGACTGATCTTCACTCTAATCACTTCAGTCTGGTCACTTCGGCGAGCCCTGAACATAACAGTATTGCAGCAACTGGTGAGATTCATCCGTCTTCAGAAGCCATGACCCATGCCAGTATCTACCAGGCTGTCGCATCAGCTCAAACGATTGTTCACATTCATCATCCATTAATCTGGACTTTGACTGACACGCTAGGATTAGCGTCAACAGATCAGTCAGTTGCCTATGGAACACCCGAGATGGCCAAAGCTGTGAGGCAATTGACTCAACACATCTCTGATAACCAGACTGGCGTTTTCTCTATGCTTGGTCATGAAGATGGAGTCATCGCTTATGGTCGGAATATTAAACAAGTTGCTGAAACCATTATCGAGCTGTATGCTCAGGCTCTGATAATCAGTGGTGGTATTTCCTCATGATGTTTGATTGCTGGCAATCTGGCGGATAACTGATTTGATGATTGATTGAAACATTTCCAGGTCTATACGTTGTGTTTCGGGGTGTTGCATATCCAGGACTTCAGCAATTGCCTCTGGTGTCATTTCGCAGACGTGAAACAAACGGGTACTGGCACGAGACTCTTGGTCTTTAATCAGTTCATAGGCTTGCCTGATCTGTTGAAATTTGTGCTGGTTTTGAGCAGGGGGAAACTGGCGTAATAGCTGCAAATAAGCCTGGCGGATTGTCTGATCATCCGCGTTGGCATCGACACCAAGGAATTGATAAGGATCAAACATTGGATTAACTCTTAAACTTGAACAGCTGTTTAACTGTGTTAAGTAAATCATCAGGATTCATATCCACATCGTGTTCCGATCCAGAAATACCTGTTGACTGTTGCCATTGCCCCGGCAACATTGCCGAGGTATTCAGATTGGAATTTAAAAATTCGATAATTTCAGAGCAAACGTCCGGGTTATATTCCGCGTGTTGATCGAGTATTTGTTCAAGCACTACAGTATCCTCAGCATTCAGTCGTGCCGGATTTGCCTGAGTCTGACCGTAAACTCTATAAAACTGCAGCCATTCTGAATCAAGATCAGCTCGATTAGCAGATCCAGCCAGTTGATATACATCTTCATATAACTCCAATTCCTTTAATATTTCACAGCACTTGAGCAGTTGTTCCAGTTGCAGTCCATCATCGCTGATTCGATTCACAAATGGGCTGATCATTGGCCACACCTGGGATAACTGGATGGTCTCAGCATCAACATGGTTTTTGACCATGGCCAACAAGTCAAACAATTCTTGCACAGTGGGTTGATAAGTCGTCAGACTTTGAATCAGTTTCAGATATTTTTTGCTGTATTTTGATTTAAAACCCAGCCGCCCGGTTTCAATCGCCATGCGCAGGTAACTGAGTAAATAACTGCCTGATTGCTGGCAGGCTTGCTCAACAAAACGCTCTGCTGCAACGTCATCTCCGCTCACATAATTCAGCAATGCTTTGTAGACTGGAACAAGGCCGCTTGCTGCCGGTCGTTCAAGTTGCTCGATACGAGCCAGTAATGTCTCGGCAGCATAACGTTGCCCGCGTAAAATCAGTCTGGATGAGTAATTGAAATAGGATTGAATCAGAGATTGGCGCGAGTCAACATTCAAGCTGTCGGATACAAATAATTGTTCCGCCAATTCTGCGGCTTGATCAAATTCAGCTGTTTCAGTGGCATTGGCCACTGCTGCTGCGATAATTGCCGTGTTGGTAGGAAACTGCTTTATCGCCCGATTGAGCAATGCTCTGTATTGTTGTTGCCTGGTATCGGCACGATAGAGATTGAGTAATTTCAAGACCAGTTCCGGGTTTTCAGGAATGTCCTGAATACAGTGTTCTAATCGTTGTATCTGATTGTCAACAGAGAGTTCGCCTAGCTGCTCATGGCAATACTCAATTCGCTGGTAAAGTAATTGTTTTTCAAGCAGAGCAGACTGGTTGCTATGTGTATCCAGACACTCTGCACAGGATTCCCACCAGTGTGCAGCTTGTTCGTAATCAGCGATCCGTTCACTTGTCAGAGCCTTGATTCTCGAACGCTGAAATTCATCCAGATATTTGATATGCAAATGGCAATCATCCAGACCCTCCGGGTATTCAAGCAGAAGATTGATCAACAACTTGTTGAATATATGAGGCTGAATGAACTGTTGATGCTCGATTAACCAGAACAATGCCTGTTTTGCATTGGGTAGCTCTAGCCATTGTTCGGCATCGAGCAAAAACTTGCGGGCAAGTTCTGAATGATTGTGCAGACTTGAATGTAAACTGATCTGTTCTGCCAGCAGATGGAAGGGTGAATTTTCAGGGAGTATTGAAAACTGATTTTGAGCCGACTGACTGGATTCCTGTTGCAGAAGATTTGATAGCAGGATACGGAAGTCCTTGAATACTGACTGAAATGGCAGTTGTTTTAAACATTTTCTGACACTGGTTTGGTCGTCATTGCGACAATATGCTTGTAATGCTTGTTGCGCAATGTCAATATCCCGAGTCCCCGGCTCAACTGTAAGTTGTTGTTCTTCCAATCCGGGAATACCAGCTAGCACAGCAAGACCAAACAGGTTTAATATCTGTTGTCTGACATCTCCATCAATGTCATCCGCGACAGCATCATAGGTCTCGATGGCGAGCCGCCCCTCCCCGTTGTCGAGCAATCCGGCAATAGTGACAAGGTGATTATCCAACACAACTGAGTCGGCAATCTGAAATCAGTTGGCCAGAGCCAGCTCTGCCTTTTTTTTCAAGCCTTGATCCAGTTCCGAATTCAGGCAGGCATTCAACAAATCGCTCTGTTTTCGGCCGATGCTGGCTTGCACCAGACCCAAATGACACTGTGCCTCTTTCAGATCCGGCTGCTTGTCAAGCGCTTTCTTCAACTGTGTCAGCGCCTGATCAGATTGCCCTGACAAATGCAGAATCCAGCCATAAGTATCCATCAACAATTCACTTTCTGGTGCAAGTTTGCTGGCTTTCCTGGAATATTTCAATGCATCGTTTATTTTTTCTGGCTGGTAGGATAACACCACGGCCAGATTATTCAAAAAACCGGGATTATCCGGATTTTTTTTCAATAACTGTCTATAGATGCGTTCCGCCTGTTCATACTGTTCCGCTGACTGGTATTGATTGGCCAGCATGAATGCCAGACGGGTATTGTTTGGCTGGTTGTCGGACAACTGTTGAATAGATTTTAATGCTTTTTGCTGTCCATATTCACTGGTGAGCAGGCGCAGATAAGTCTTCAATGCATCGCTGGAGGCTGGAAACCGGGTTACTGTCTGAAGTGCATAGCGTTCAGCTTTTTTGAGATCACCCAACCCTCTGAATACTTCCACTTTAAGCATATGAGCCGGGACAAACTGCGGGTAGTTTTGAATCATCAAATCGACATGCTCCAACCCTTTTTGCCAGTCTCCGGTTTTGGCATAGGCATGAACCAGACGGTAAGACACGTCTTTTCTGGCTTTGCTGGCAGCAATTGGCTCCAAGGCTTCAATCACGCTGTTGGTTTGTTCCAATTGCTCAAATTCAGCAGCCAGCAGCGCTCTTAAAAAACTGCCTTGCTGACTGTTTCTCAAGGCTGTTTGAAACGATTGCAGGGCTTTATCTGTTTGCCCAAGTTTTAACGAAGCCAACCCGAAATGATAGTGATACAACGGGTTGCTGCTATTTTCAGCAATGAGTGTATCCAGCTGGTTGACAGACTCCTGATACTGCCCGGAAATTCGTTTATCGATGGCCGTCAGTAATTTCAAGCGTGGATCATCAGGGTTGTTTCTCTGCACTCGGCTGAGTTGCTGTCTGGCCTCGGTTAATTGACCCAGGCTCATATAGGACTCAGCCAGCAGCAAACTGATCTGCGAACTTTTAGTGGTGAGAGGTTCCAGTAAATTAATGATGTCATCAAAGCGATTCAATTCTGCCAGTGCCATGGCATAATTCAAATACACTGATTCGGAAAATTTTCGACCACTGTCCGTCAATGACGAGTAATGTTTCAGTGCCAGTGACATATCACCTTCAGCGCGTGCAATTCTGGCCAGATATCGATGGGCAATCCAGTTATCGGGTTCCTGGGTGAGGGCTTCTACAAACAGTTTCTTCGCTTCCTGGATATTGTTTTGTGCCAAGCGGATTAATCCCAGTTTGGCTCGCGGTGAAGCACGTTCCGGCATAAAAGTTAAGGACTTGATTAACGACCGTTCGGCATTTTTGTAGTCTTTCTCGACAAGTTTGAGAGTGCCATCAAATTCCCATGCAACCGGATGTTCAGGGTAAGCAGATAACACCCGGCGGATCAATAAAGCAGCTTTTTGGCGGTCACCTTTTCTGACAGCGCTGATCACCGATCCGAATAAATCGCGTGAGTATTTTGTTAATTCCTCAGAACCGAGTACATCATTGTATTCATCAATTGGTTTGTCCAGACCAACCGGAACCGCAACGACATCAGCAACTGATATGTTCAGTAACAATCCACCAAATACAACGTATCTTTTGAGTCGTAACATATGATTACTCTTGAAGTTTTAAGACAGCCTGAAAAAAATAATAAATACGAATAAAAAAATCAATCTGAACAGTCATAAGAGTTTGCAAATTTCACTGAGAATCAGTTCTAGATATAGATCAACTGGTTGGCTTACAAGGCAAGTTTGGGTTAACTCACACCATATACAGAACGATGTGGGCTTTTAAGTCCACTGTTAACACAGCAACAGCCATCTGGGTGAAAGCGAATAAGATCTGAATAGTATGCCATTGATCCCTTGTTAAGCGTTAATCCATTAACAAACCATAATTTTACATTTTCTGGTCTGGTCAAGTGATCTGACTTGACCCAGGCTCTGTGATTCAATACTCTTTAAACTCTGACCTCGAGCCTGTTTAACAGGTTCGCACTGCAATAAAATCAATAATATCGATATCCACAGTGAAACAAAAAAATACTCAGTCCACTGATTTCATTCAGAACAATACTCAAGAACATTTTATTCCGGTTGCACTGGAAGAGCTGATACCTGAATTAATTCAATCCGCAATATGGCCATCCGAACAGGATAGTCAACTTTTCGAAGATTTCTGCCACCGATTGATCTCGTTGTACCATGCTCAGTTTCATGCACATTTACGATTTCTGAAACGAAGTTATCAGCCATTCAATCCTGATCAGGACACGTCAACAGCTCGAGCTGAATCAGATTTCGACTCAGTAACTGCAACCAGACAGTTTGTTGAACGAGTCAAATTTGTGCTGAAAAAGGCCAATTACGTGCTGTTGTCACCGAATGAACTGAATCAGGCAATGCAGAAAACCTCGCCTTACGGAGTTGAGGTTTCGGTCAATTTTGATGATTTTGACGAAATCGCATTGTTTTACAGGGGGCGTGCATCTCGGGTCACTCACCAGAGAAACTGGAAACAGCTGTGGTTATCGAAACACCGGATTGAAACACCGGTTTACAGAAGAATGCTGTTGTTATTGAAACCGAAAATTGCAGAACAACTCGAATCGTCCGCTAAACAACGAGTGTGGGAATCGGAATCATTAACCATAGGCGGAAAACAACAAGGCGCTATCGTTTTAAAACTATTTAAAGATATCCCTCATTCAGACCTTGAAATGCTGTTTCCAAATATTCACATCCGAATGCGCCTGTTTGATAAGCTTAAAATTGGACTGACCGGAGGTGGCGGGACAATCGGTGGAATCTCATCTACTATCAGCAAAGTCGCAGCAACTGCTGACCCATTAGCTATCGGAATGGCTGTTTTTGGATTTGCTGGGTTGATCTGGCGCCAGATTGTCAAAGTCTTTACCCAACGCACCAAATACATGGCCAAATTGGCCCAAAGCCTCTATTACTATAATCTCGACAACAATTCAGGCGCGATTTCGTATTTAATTAATCTGGCTGAGGCAGAAGAATGCAAAGAAACAATTCTGACTTATTTTATTCTGTTGACCCAGGGTTCATGCACGGCTGGAGACGTCGACAATCACGTTGAGACATTTCTATCCAGGTTTGATGCCGGGGGGACAGATTTTGAAATCAGAGACGGTCTTGCAAAACTTCAAGAACTTGGCTTGCTGGTATCTGACGATTCTAAACAACTTTCAGTTGTTAATCTGGAATCAGCCTTGCAAAAGCTTGAAACAGCGTGGCTGAATGCGTTTAGCCAAGAGATTGACAACACACAGTTTGAGAATGTCTTCAACAGGCATGGATCTACAAACCGTTGATCAATCATGCTTGTCCCTGATCGATCAACAAAAAACAATTCAAATGTGAGTCTTTAACACAAGACAACGCTGAGTCATTTTTAATCACTCAGCGTTGTCTTGATCATAATGTGGAATTCAATGTCCGTATGATTCACCATTCGCAACAAAGCGCATCATGCGCAATTATTGTTTCTTGAGTAAATCGCGGATTTCTGTCAATAACACCTCTTCATTGGAAGGTGCTGGTTCTTCTTCAGGTGCTTCTTCCTCTTTTCTTTTCATACTGTTGATGACTTTAATCATCATGAAAATCGCAAATGCCAATATGATAAAGTCAACAAAACTTTGAATAAACGCACCGTACTTCAAAACCACAGCTGGTGCATCTCCAGCTGCTTCCTGTAAAGTCATCCCGATGTCGGAGAAATCCGTACCCCCTGACAATAATCCGATTGGAGGCATAATGACATCTTCAACCAGCGAGGTTACAAGCTTCCCAACTGCCCCACCGATGATGATACCGACAGCCATGTCAATCATGTTTCCTTTTAATGCAAACTCCTTGAATTCTTTTAACATTCCCATAACAATTCACTCCGATGATTGTTGTTTAATTTGCAAACAGGATCATTACCAGGATTGTACAACTGATTTCAATCATCCTGGCAACACAGGACATTCTATATTAGTTTCAATGAGTTTAGCCAGCTTTTTAATGTGATTTATAATAAAATTTACAATTCTGGCGTATAGTTTGCTAATTGTTAACCTGATGTTTGTGTCAACTCAACCATCTGACACAATGATTTACTCAATCTGCAATCATTTTAAAGATGTCAGCAATTTGAAAAAACAAGGAGTAAAAAAACAACCAGGAATGAACAAAGACAATCACTGAATACTCATTGACAGCAGTAATCAGCGTATCTTTAAGAATGGAAAGTTGATTGGTTAAGCTCTGCTTAATTCAATCGATAAAACAAAGTATCTTGGCGAGCTACCAGGGTATTACTTCACCTGTGTAGTCCAGAAAGGAGCCAGACTGGCTGCTCTTGAATCCATCGATGATCGCCTTCATTCCGGATACGCTCTGAGCGCTTGATATCAAGGCATGTGGACCACCCATATCGGTTTTGACCCAGCCAGGATGTAAAATCAATATACCGATTTTATTCTTTGAAAAATCAATCGCCAGACTCCGCATTGCCGCATTCAGGGCGGCTTTGCTGGATCGATACAAGAGTGCACCACCGCTACCATTATCTGCAATACTACCCATTTTACTGGTCAGCGCGACAATCAGCTTTTTCTGTCCTTGTAAAAGATTTGGCAACAAGGCTTCAGCCAACCTCACTGGAGCCAGTGTATTGACAGCAAACACTTGCTGCCACAGTTGATAGTCTAAACCACCAAAACCGGCAGAATGATTGTCGCCGTAAACACCTGCATTGTTGATCAGCAGATCAATCACTTGACCATTTAAACCAGCCTGGAACTCAGTAATAGATTCAGCGCTGGAAACATCCAGAGGCATGATAACTATGCCAGGCAATTCACCCGCTAACTTTTGGAGTGCTTTAGCAGATTCAGGATCACGACAACAGGCGAAAACCTGATCACCTTCTGACGCGAATTGCCTGCAAAATTCCAGACCAATACCGCGGTTAGCGCCGGTAACCATAACAGTTTTCATTATCAGAGAGAAAAGTTACTCTTTGCAGTCACACTAGCAACCATCAATACTGGCAACTATACCATGATATCTTGCAACAAATGTGAGCTGCTGATCAGAAAGTCACCATTAAGCGAAACTGTAAACAATTGCCTGATTATCAATCCAATGAAACTAACCAGACAATTGCTTCAAATCAATATTTTTCCTGAAACCGATGCCATCTATATGTATTTCAGGATTGACAGACTAATTTTTAATTGCTCAACTTCAAAATACAGATTTAATTAACGTTAATTTTTGATGTCCAGCCGGATTTACCTGAGCAATCACCTTGCTGTGGTTTAACTTTAACAAAGTGCATGTAGTTGATAACGGTTTCTTCTTCAACGACTGCAGGCGTGCCACCATCAACAACGCAGACATTATCGCTATCCTTGCTCTCATCTTCTCTGGATCCAAACTTTCCAGGCACTTTAACCAGCAAAACTCCACCATGATTGGGGTTATCCAATGTATAGGTCTGTCCCGTAGTCAAAGCTTTGGTTAAATTAGGTGAAAGCTTTGAGTCGCTGCCTGAACTGAAAATCATAAAAATGATAATCAGGGCAACTGCACCAATTGCTCCATAAATAATCTTTTTGTTTTTTATTATGTCGTTCATGAGTTCCTCCTTTTCATGAAGCTTGTTCTAATCATCGAATTGGCTTATCTCTATCACTCAAATGAATGATCATGGTCAATCTGCCCTCGCACCAAATTTTCAAACAGATCAAACAACCTGTTCGATATTATCAGCATTTCGACAGACCTCTTTAAATTACAATCATTCTACAAAGCAAATATAAACACTTACCCATTTTTTTAAAATGCACGAAAAACAGCCCTCAACAGCCAAACTCTTCAATGCATAACCAAATGTTGAACATTACCATTTTTTTGAGTTGATGCAAAGCAACTCAGCCAGCAATCGCATCCATCTGATAAAACATGACAGCAGGCGATACAATACACTCAATTGACTGATTGTTATACATTGACTTGAAGTCAGCCTGATTGATGCGAACTCTGATTCATCAAATTTCTCTAACGAGGATGGCATAGTGGCCACTACTGAATTAAAAAATTGTTCAGCCAGGATTTGAACGACCCGTGATATACAAGACATTATATAACCGATACATCAGGATTAAACAGTGATTCGCCTAGTTATCATCCTTGCCATCATCATTGCTCTTTTAAGCCTACCAGCTTATTTTCGATTGTCACAAAAAAATCGTATCCGTCTGAATTGGTTGATTTTGTTCGGTTTGATCACACTGATGACAGTTAAGCTGGCACCCGGATTTATCGGTTTGATGATCCCGTTATTCGCCGCCCTGATTGCAGGAATAATACGTTTGTTACCAGCACTCATTCGTTATGCACCAATACTTTACCGGATCTGGTTCAGCTGGAAACAGCAAACGACAAGCAATGGTGGAGTGCGTACTGTCGAAACAAAATTTCTGAGATTGCATATCAATTTAAATGGCATTCCGGTGGAGGGAGAAGTGATTGCCGGGCAGTTCACAGGCCGACAGTTGTTATCATTAACTCGCTCAGAATTAGATCAATTGATCCGGGAATGTTCAGGTGACCAGCAATCCAGGGTGATTTTGCAGCAATTAAGAGCATCTGGAAATTACTCACAATCAGGGTATTATCAACATTCGCAGTCGCGTCAAAAAACCTCAAGTTGCGGACGCATGTCAAAATCACAGGCCTTAAAAATTCTTGGCTTAAATCCAGGGTCAACCCGTCAGGACATCATCAGTGCACATCGAAAACTCATGCAAAAAGCCCATCCAGATCATGGAGGAACTGCGGAACTGGCTGCTCAAATCAATTCTGCGCGCGATGTATTACTCAAAAGCTGATGATTCGGGTTCTTAATAAAACTTCAAGTTCTTCTGTGAATGCTTTTATCTGGAGCTTATCGCTTTTATGTGTCCTGTTGGTGCTTTACTCCTGCAGTCAACCTTACCGTATACCTGATCGAACTCCATTTGCTGCAGACACAAGCAGTTACATCGTCACATCTGGAGATACTTTATATTCCATTGCCTTGCGTGCCAACACCACTATGACACAATTGGCCCGGTTAAATTCACTCAAACAACCATATACTTTGCACCCTGGCCAGAAACTGATCATAAAAAAACCACTCAATCACAGTAACGCTTGGTCCAGGAAAAAAAAATACATCGCACAAAAAAATATATTTTTTTCAGATAAACAATCAGTTAAACACAACAGACATCAAAAGTTCAGCAATTCATCAAAAAAAAACCTAAAGAATCTTTTTCGTTGGCCGATACATGGAACAGTTGTTAGGAATTTTATTCAATCAGGCAGTAAAGGCATTGATATTGCCGGAAAGCTTGGTGATACGATTCGGGCAGCTGCTTCAGGAACCGTTGTATACAGCGGGCCGGGTTTATTGGGTTATGGTAATTTGATTATTATCAAACATGATCCACATTACCTGACCGCTTATGCCAACAACCGGCGGCTTTTTGTCCTGGAAGGGCAAACAGTTAACCAGGGCCAGAAAATTGCTGAAGTAGGTGTCATAACTGGTCAAAAGCCTTCGCTTCATTTTGAAATTCGACGCGATGGCAAGCCTGTTAATCCGGGTCTCTATCTCCAATAATTGCTTTTCGTCTCTATCTCAGTCACAGATAAGGGAGACAAGTCATGTCAGATAATTTAGCAATCAACGAAATGGTCGATTACGATGAATCAATGGATAACGAAGCATTCATCCGCGATGCAGAACCAAATGAAGAAATGCTGTCTGCAAATACCGACCTCAATACCAATGAAAGTTTTGATGCCACGCGAATTTATCTGAATTCACTCAGCACATCCACCCTGCTCAGCGCTGATGAAGAAAAATATTACGGCCGATTGGCACTGGCTGGTGACTCTGAAGCACGAAAAGTCATGATTGAAAGCAATTTACGCTTAGTCGTTAAAATTGCCAGACGCTATCTGAATCGCGGCCTGCCCTTGCTTGATTTGATTGAAGAAGGCAATCTGGGACTGATTCGCGGTGTTGAAAAATTTGATCCTGAACGCGGTTTTCGATTCTCAACGTATGCCACTTGGTGGATTCGTCAAACCATCGAACGCGCAATCATGAATCAAACCCGGACCATTCGGCTACCGATTCATATTGTCAAGGAAATGAATGTGTATCTTAAAGCACAACGGCAGCTTGCACAGATACTCGATCATGATCCAACTGCCGAAGAAATTGCAGAACATCTAGACAAGCCCGTTTCCAAAGTCGAAAAAATGCTCAAGTTAAACGAACGGGTTTCCTCAGTTGACAATAACACCAGCTCATCATCTGATAAACCCTTACTGGAAGCAATCGCCAACGATGACGAGTTGGGCCCCACAGATATTCTCCAAAACAACAGTATGAAAAGTAATGTTTCTGTGTGGTTACAAGAACTTGCCGATAAACAACGTGAAGTTGTTTGCCGACGTTACGGTTTACTGGGTTATGAAATTGAAACACTTGAACAGGTTGCCAAAGAACTTGGTGTGACTCGTGAACGAGTCAGACAAATCCAGATGGACGGACTAAAAAAACTGCGTGCTGTGATTGAAACCGAAGGCTACTCAGCCGACGCAATTTTTCATTGATAGAAAAAATTCACTGAATCGGGGAACTGAAACCGGCTAATCGAATCAATCAGAAAAGTCGCACGAACTGAATTATCCGATCAGTTATCAGGTCGGCGACAGATTTGGTATACGATAGTTAATTCAGTTCCTGATATTACCAAAGGACAAGAGAATGGGAACTGCAACGAATGCCAGAATATTATCTGGTACAGTGAAAGAACTTGCTGAATTTGCCAATGAACATGGTTATTTATTAAAATCAGATCGAAGAGGATATATCACTTTCTACCCTAAATATAACCAGCTCCATAGAGATAATAACATAGTATTATTTAAAAGCAAACAATAAACTCATACCCACATCATTTTTTCTGTAATCCAACACGGCTTCTTACATTCGGATTCCGTATCTTCTGTTACAAACTTTCACAAAACCTCCTCTTTTTCCGTAGCTTGGACGCGATAGACTATTCTGATACCAATCAGTGCCAGTAAATATCGCATATTAATCTTTTTAATCTCTTTTTTAAACTATCAAGCTCTTTCTAAAGGATGTCCATATGAAGCGTATCAGATTACTTTTATCTGCAATAGTATTACTGTTTTCAACAACATTATTATCTGACACATTAAAACTAGTCAATGGTGACCAGATTTCTGGCAATATAAAGTCAACAGACAATGATGAAATCACGATTGAAACAGAGTATGCAGGCGAATTAAAAATAAAATGGTCATCGATCGCTAATTTTGAAAGCAATAAAATTGTCACCATTGAATTAAAAGATAAATCCAGAATTAAAGGTATTGCCATACCTTCCAAGTCGGGGCAGCTCGCTCTAAAATCAGAGCAGTTTGTCAATCCAGTATTGATCGATATCAACCAGATTGCCTCAGTCAACCCCAGATCCAATGAGCAGATTCCTCTGAGTGGCCGGGTCAATATCGGTGGCATGAAACAATCAGGCAACACCGACAACCAAACGTTTCATGCCGATGCAGAACTGGTCGCCAGAGGCCCCAATAACCGAACGACTATCGGTGTCGAATATAATCAAGGCGCTGCTGATGGAAAGGAAAATGCCAATAATGGCCGCGCTTATCTGTCTTACGACCATTTTATCACTGACAAATGGTATGCGTATGCCAATACTGACTTTTCCAAAAACAAATTTCAGGATTTGAATTTTCGAACCTTCGCGGGTGGCGGTTTGGGTTATCAATTCTGGGATGACGATATTAAATACCTGTCTTTTGAAGCCGGACCAGGGTTTATCTACGAGGATTTTTTCGTTGCAGAAGACAGGGATTTTGCTGCCGGGCGCTGGGCTCTGGATTTCAGATACTGGTTATTGGAAGATCGAATTCAATTTTTCCACAACCACGAGGGTTTAATCAACCTGGAAGATTTTGCAGACGTTCTGGTTAGAAGCCATACCGGTTTACAGTTACCCTTGATAGAGAATCTCAGCTTTACACTGCAAATCGATGTCGATCATGATACTTTGCCTGCTGAAGGCAGAAAGAAAACTGATTTTCGATATATTGTTGGTGTCGGATACTTTTTCTAACAATCCACTCGACCTGGAGTTTTTGATCATGCTTCGAAAGCTCGTTTAAACTTCATAAAAAATGACGCGAGTACAGCACCAGTTTATTGTTCAAAAAATCGGTGCTGTACTAAGAAGCTGTCTGGTTAAAAAGATATCCGCTGCAAAGCCCTTGAAATCGGTGGATTGTTTCACTGTTTCTCGTTACACAGCACAACTATTCGCCTCGAAGCATCAAAACAATCCACCGATTTCAAGAACTTTTCGCTTAGACATTTTTTTCCAGACAGCTTCTAAGTTTGTTGATTCAACTTCTTGCACAACTTCAGCTTTGTATTACCCCTATAGCAAAGCTATCAAAGTGATATTGTCGTGTGATTTCTTATTTTCAGCCTGACTGTCTCTGAATGCTAAACTATTGACCTGTTCAGCTCGATATCCAGGTCTGATATGTACAATAAAAAAACTATTCTGCAGTTACTGCCGGATCAAAAAACGCATCTTGACTTGCATGGACTGTATCTCAAACATAACATCCAGCAACTTGGGCAACCTGGCAAACCATTCGTTTATGCAAATTTTCTATCCAGCATCGACGGACGTATTGCAGTCATTGATAAAACAACTGCCTTGCCGACAACTCCACGCAGCCTGACTTCACGAGAAGATTTTCGTTTGTTCCAGGAGCTTGAAGCACAATCAGACTGTTTGATTACACATGGCGGATACTTACGTTCGCTCGCCAATGGCCATCTTGGCAATATATTACAAATCGGCTTGCGTGATGATGCGCGTGATCTACTCCGCTGGAGGAAAAAAAATGGGTTGTCACAACAACCGGATTTGGTCATTGCCAGTGCCAGCCTGGATTTCACCATTCCTGAATCACTTGCCAGACATCAACAGAACGTTCTGATCGCGACAACTGAACAGTCCAGGCCTGATCGAATCGAGTACTGGAAAAATAGCGGTTACGAGGTTGTGATTGCTGGTAAAAATCTTGTTGATGGAGATAAATTAATTAACATTCTTGCCAAGCGCCTTTATCAATCAATCTATCTGATAGCAGGACCTTTAATGCTTGAAACCATGATTAGACACTGCGTGTTAAACCGTCTGTATTTGACCATGAATCACCAGTTACTCGGTGGCGATCAGTTTCATAGCTTGATTCCCGGCGCCTGTCTCAAGCCCGGCATTTCAGGTCATCTCAAAATACTCGAACATTATTTCGATCCGCAATCATCCAACGGGCAAAGTCAGTTTTTTTCCAGTTATTCATTACATACTGCCAATCGTTGACAGAATCGGTGAATCTTGATATCTCAAAAAAACAGCCAGGCATGTTGCAAAGAAATCATTTAACCCTAAAAAGATATCCGCTCTTTAACCAGGTTTTATGATGTCAAAAAAACAATTCGCAGGTCATCATCACCGAATATTCAGTAGCTCACGACTGCGAGCAAATATTTCGGTATTCACACCTAACGCCTGCTTGAGTGCGACATCTCGATCCCAGACATTGTCCAGGCTTGAAATGGAATGCATTTGCGCAATCGTTAAATTCAACGGGAAGTAATACGGTGAAACCAGAATCATATTGATCAACGGAAAATCAGACCCGTAAATCAATCGCCCTTTCACTCTGGGATCAACCAGTGCCCTGTTCAAAAAACCAAGTTTGTTAATCTGGGTAAGGCTGGAAATATCAGCATACAGATTCGGGTACTGCTCAAACATCGGCAATAAGCGCTGCATATTGTCTTCCCCTAGGGTTTCACCTGTGGTGGCAATATGCGCGGCAATCACTTTAACCCCAAGTGATAACGGTAATACCAAACGCTTCGGGTCCGCGAGATCATCGTCAGCTCTGGTAAAAGATTTTTCCTGTCCGGTATGAGTGAGCAATGGCAAATCAAGCTCTTTCATTTTACGGTAAAATCCTGTAATTTTTGGATCGGACGGATCAATCATTTGGATGGATGGAATCCATTTAATCAATCGTGCCCCCTGGAGTTTTACCTGTTCCAGTCTTTGTATGGCATCTTTTCGATAAGGATTGATGCTGGCACCAAACAGTAAATTGTCATAGTTAACGACATTGTCAGCTACAAAGCGATTCGGAATAACCACTTCGGACTGACTCAGATCGAGCTGTCCATTGCTGTCAATCACACCATCAAGCGCAAGCACCACTGCGGCATCGATATGAGATGAATCAGCAACGGTTTTCGACAGCTTTTCAAAAATAACCTGATCCCCATTTTGCTCCAGCTCTTCCCGGGTAACCTGAAAAGCATTCAGGTAATAATCGAATTTAAAGCTGTTGCGTATCGAATCAGACACAAAACACCCACTGTTATCAGCGCCAATACCGGCAACATGAACATGCATGTCAACAATTTTTTGGGTTGGCAGTGGTGACGGGTTGACAACCGGCCCACTAAACAGGATCTGTCTTAACAAACAAAGCGCGATAACCAGAGTGGTAAGCAACTTAAATCCTTTAATCAACAATTTTTTCATTTTTTCCACTCCCGATTATTCACACAGGCCGTCATTGTGCTGATTGTATCGTCAAAAAACCACCTTAAAACGTCACCAAACTGACACTCTGTTATTAGTGTGGTATTTGCCACAGTTAACCACGGCATAACACATATTCTTAATTTTTCAAGCGTATAAAAAACCAAAAAAGTGCTGTAATACAACTGCCTTCCAAATTGGCATGCTAACTGCATTCTATTATGCAATGATTGAATGATGATTAATCATCCAAATTTATAGCGTACCAAAACACTAAACAGGGCCGCTTGACAAATTATCCTATGTAACTCGTTTAACGAATAGCAGTCACCTCCTCGAATACAACACTGCCCCGACTGTGCATTACACCGTGTTGATATTCCACCTCCCACTTCACCAGTATTAATTTCTCATGATTTTAATACTGGTTTTTTTTATTTAAAAAACTGTCCCCAAGGATTAAATTAATGCTCAATATCAAAACAGTGTCATTGAAAATCATAGCTACATATTATTGCAATCAAACCTGGATTTTAGGAGATATCGACCCCGTTCCACCAAATTAATCAAGTCTTTACCCTTCAGTACACAGTCACAATAAACCCATGCTTAATCAAATTTTTACGTTAAGCCCATGCTATAATGGCTGATTTGTGTTCAAGATTTGCAAATGACCAAATCCTTATCCCTTCTGCTCCTTTCTCTGTCTTGCCTCACCTTGTCAACAACCGGCTGGTGCTCAGCTACAGAAAATCAAACCCTTGATCTAACAAACCATTTCGCCGGATATCTGGCTTTGATGATATTTGTCTTAGCATATATTCTGGTCATTTTTGAAGAAAAGCTTCATATTCAAAAATCCAAACCGGTACTGCTCGCCGCCGGGTTGATCTGGCTGGTGATTGCTGTGGCGTATCAATCGCACGGTTTGCACCATGTCACAGAACAAGCGATACGCCATAATTTTCTGGAATATGCAGAACTGTTTTTCTTTCTGCTGGTGGCAATGACATATATCAACGCCATGATCGAACGCGATGTATTTGATGCGTTGCGCTATTGGCTAGTCTCCAAAGGATTCAGCTATCGCCAATTGTTTTGGGTCACCGGGATACTGGCATTTTTTATTTCCCCGATTGCAGACAACCTGACTACGGCACTGATCATGTGTACTGTTGTGATGTCCGTGGGCAACAATCAACCTAAATTTGTGGCCCTGAGTTGCATTAATATTGTTGTCGCTGCCAATGCTGGTGGAGCATTCAGCCCGTTCGGGGATATTACAACCTTAATGGTATGGCAACGCGGTATTATTCCATTTGCAGGATTTTTCAAATTGTTTATCCCGTCAGCGATCAGTTACATAATTCCTGCTATGATCATGCATGCATTTACCCCAGCCGGCAAACCGGACAATCAATTTTTAAAGACCACAAAACCGGCACAGATCAAACGTGGAGGACTGGTTATTGTCGCTTTTTTTATTCTGACAATATTTACTGCTATCAGCTTTCATAATTTCCTTGAGCTGCCTCCGGTGATCGGAATGTTAACCGGATTATCGTATTTGAAATTATACGGTTTTTATCTAAGAAAAACCTATCACCACGAGATAGCCAATATCGATGTCACTCCCAGCAGCAGCAAGGACACCGGTGGCCCGTTCAATGTATTCAGCCATATTGCCAGTTCAGAATGGGACACATTGTTTTTCTTTTATGGCGTTATTTTATCTGTTGGTGGACTTGGATTTATCGGCTACCTGAGCCTGACTTCGGAATTCATTTATGGTGAGTTTGGAGCAACGACTGCTAATGTCCTTGTCGGAATCATTTCGGCAATTGTTGACAACATCCCTGTGATGTTTGCCATCCTGACCATGAATCCAGACATGCCAGAAACACAATGGTTATTGGTTACTCTAACAGCAGGAATTGGGGGCAGTTTGTTGTCAATCGGCTCCGCCGCAGGTGTGGCATTAATGGGTCAGGCTAAACACAGCTATACGTTTTTCAGTCATTTGAAGTGGAGCCCGGCAATTGCTCTGGGATATTTTGCCAGTATCTATGTTCACCTGCTGATAAATTGACAATTTAAACTTAAAAACAGGAAAATACAGACAGTTTCTTAAATTCTGAACAGTATTCAGCGACTGGTCTTTGAAGGTATTTCAAGCTGAATACTCCCCATCATTATGAATTTCAGGCCAGACACCCTGTCAGAACCAAAATAATGTCACAATCACTATAGCCATTTGATTATGTTTTTAATTACAATGTGTTATTAAATAAAGCTGATTTGTAAAAGGGGATAAACATATGCGCAAGGTTTTTTTCAATCAAAAAGGCGGGGTTGGCAAAACCACCATCACTTGCAACCTGGCCGCTATCAATGCAGCAAGAGGCAGAAATACACTGGTCATCGATCTTGATCAACAGGGTAATTCGGGTCATTATCTGATCGGTGAAAAGCTCGAGGATCCGGACCTGACTATTGCGCGTTTTTTTAAGGACAGCTTGAGTATCAACCCGTTTGCCAGTGGCGGACAGGAGTTTGAAGGGATTATCCATCAAACTCCATTCGACAAACTGTCTGTAATTCCCGCGCATTCTGAACTGGACCCGCTGATGACTCGTTTGGAATCCAGGCATAAAATTTACAAATTACGCGAAGCCATTGAGCGACTCAATCATTATGATGACATTTACATCGATACTCCGCCAACGCTCAATTTTTACAGTCGTTCGGCCCTGATTGCCGCAGAAACCTGCCTGATCCCGTTTGATTGCGACCAGTTTTCCAGAGATGCCCTGTATTCTCTGATCACTGCTGTCGAAGAAGTCAGAGTCGACCATAACGATGCACTCCGCATTGGCGGCATCATCGCCAATCAATACCAGGGGCGCGCCAGACTGCCTCAGCAGATTCTCGCTGAACTGTCTGAAGAGGGGCACCCCCTGTTAGAATCCGCAATTTCACCTTCAGTGGTGATTCGCGAATCTCACAGCGCCTGCCAGCCAATGATTCATTTTTCACCCAAACACAAAATCACCGCAGAATACCAGGCGCTGTATGACGAGCTTCAAGCCATTCAATAATCTGGCATTCAACACCTCCCGGTTAAACTATATTCAATAATGGCAACCACTTGCTGTGGCGTTTGCGCAGACGCCATAGCAGCCGCATTGACTTCTTTCAATGCATGCGTGAGTAATTCATCATGCAAAGTGATGATTGGCTTTCCCAGTGCAGCAGCATAACCCGCATCAAATGCTGCATTCCATTGCCTGTACTGATCCCCGAAGCGAACGACAACCAGATCTGCATTATCAATTTGATTTCTGATCCGGATCGCATTGATTTTAGCCGCTTTATGATCTTTCCAGAACGGGTTGTCTTCCGGGCCAAGAATCCGGTCCCCACAACCATCGCTGGTTTCATGATCAGTAACTGGTGAGCTCAAGCCAACATCCAGTCCAGACCGCTTAATGCCATCGGCAATTTGCTCGCGCCAGTCTGTATGTATCTCACCTGAAAGATAAACGTTCCATTTCATGTTTAATGCTCCATATAACTTGGTTTTTACAGAAAATCGTGATAAAAATTAAAGCAGTGGTGTAGGGTTTTAGAAGCTCAATCACTTGAGCCTCAACTAATACAGGGGTGAATTAATCATCACTCTAACAAAACAATGTTTAAAATCATTTTATATCTATTAAATATCTTTCTGGCCGGCATTGCCATGCCAATGATGGATGATGACCCGACACGAGTCTCAGCTCTTGAATGGGCACTTTATGCTGTAATTCTTTTTTCAGCCTGGTCACTGATCAAACTTCTTTTAGATTTACAGAAAAATTCCAGTTGAAACAGTGTTAACATGGCTTGAATGTTCCGTGTTAAGTCAAGATTTTTACGTCAATTCATTGCTAGCTTTCTGGATTTACTGCCAATTCTGACAGTTGTCAGTATTTTTCAGTTACTGATCATTCAACAACCCTTTCCTGACTGGGCTGGCCTTCTGGCTGGCATGGTTCTGGTGACTCTTGGCCTGACACTGTTTATGTACGGCCTGGAAATGGCCTTGTTTCCAATTGGCGAAAACATGGCATTCGCTTTTGCCCGTAAAGGAAATATCGTCTGGTTATTATTGTTTGCCTTTTTACTGGGTTTCGGGACGACAATCGCCGAACCGGCACTGCTTGCAGTGTCTAACAAAGCCGCTTCTATTGCCGCTGACAGCGGTGTCATTAAGCCTGATCAAAATGCACAAGACAGTTATGCTCTGGGCTTACGCCTGACGGTTGCACTATCAGTCGGCCTGGCGATTGTCATTGGTGTCATGCGCATTATCAAAGGCTGGTCATTACAATCGCTGATCATTGCTGGATACCTTGGAATTCTATTAATGACAGTTGTCGCCCCTCCTGAAATTATCGGCATCGCCTATGATTCCGGCGGCATCACCACATCAACAATCACAGTTCCGCTAGTCACTGCACTGGGTATCGGCCTGGCATCTTCCATTCAAGGCCGTAATCCAGTCACAGATGGATTCGGCCTTATCGCACTCGCCTCCCTGACACCGATGATTTTTGTGATGATTTATGGCATTCTGATCTGACATGCGCCTGTTTTTTGAATTTTTCGCGGTATTGTTTAACAGCATCAAGGATATAGCACCGATCATGGTCATATTGATTGGTTTTCAGGTTCTGGTGTTACGCAAACCGATCGCCAATTTACAACGCCTGGTTATTGGCTTTCTGGCCGTGCTGTTGGGTCTGACATTATTCATCCAGGGATTGGAACTGGCCTTGTTCCCTCTCGGCGAATTAATGGCCGCTGAATTAACTGATCCCGCATTTATCGCTCATTCAACCGGCTATCATGGCGACCAATGGCAGGCCTATATCTGGGTCTATTTGTTTGCGGCAGCCCTCGGTTTCGCAACCACACTGGCTGAACCATCGCTTATCGCAGTTGCCGGTAAAGCAGAGCAAATCTCAGCAGGAGGGATCGATGCCCTGGGTTTGAGACTTGCAGTGGCAATCGGCGTTGCATTTGGTATCGCTCTTGGCACTTACCGTATCGTCACAGGTATGGATTTATGGATTTTCATTATAAGCGGTTATGTCATTGTGTTAATCCAAACATCTTATGCTCCAAAAATGATTATCGGATTGGCTTATGACTCCGGAGGTGTCACGACATCCACTGTCACTGTGCCACTGGTAACTGCGCTTGGTCTTGGCCTTGCGACTTCAGTACCAAACAGAAACCCGATTGTCGATGGCTTCGGACTCATCGCGTTTGCCAGCCTGTTTCCGATCATGACCGTACTGGGCTATGCACAGCTTGCCGAATGGAGAAGCCGCAGCAAATAGTCGAGTCAATTATTAGGGGATTGTTATGCGTTTTAAATTAATTATCGCTTTTGTCAACGATGACAAAACAAATACTGTCATCAAAGCGGCCAGAGAACATGGCGCAACCGGCGCGACAGTCATCAATAATGCTCGCGGAGAAGGCGTGACCAAATCCAAAACCTTCTTCGGACTCAATCTCGATACCCAGCGCGATGTATTACTGTTTCTGGTCGAACAGCATTTAAGCCGTGATATCCTGGAAGCTATCGCTGAAGCAGGCAATTTTGAAGCCGAACCGGGAACGGGTATCACCATACAACTGGATGTTGAGGATGCAATCGGTGTCATACATCAGATGCAAACCATCACGCCTGCTATCGAGGATCAGATATGAAAAGTAAACAACAGATTATCCGAGTCAGGGATATCATGAAAACCACGTTTGTTACGATAGATCGCACCGCGACAGTCAGTGATGCGTTGCTTGCGATGAAACGTGAAAAAACCGCTGTTCTGGTCGTCAAACCGCGCGATGAAGATGATGAATATGGTCTGTTAACTGCTGGAGATATCGCCAGAGAAGTTATGGCATTGGACCGCGCCCCGGAACGGGTCAACGTATACGAAGTCATGACCAAACCTGTGATCTCACTACCCCCGCAAATGGACATCCGCTATTGCGCCCGCCTGTTTGCACACTATCACCTGATTCGCGCCCCGGTCATCGAAGATCGCAAAGTCATCGGCATGGTCAGCCCTGCTGGCTTGGTACTGGACGGATTATGCGCATTGGCATTGAATCAGAATCTGCCAGATCAATAAACTGATAAACCATCGAAAATAAAGGCATTCTGCAAGTTGAAAACATTTTCAAATCTATTGTGTAGATCGTTTCATTCCAAACAACGCCAATAACCTAGATGCGAACATCCACAAAGCAGCGGGTATCGGCACTGCTTTGGTGCTGTCGATTGAAAGAAAAAGTCTGAAGACGACGCGCCATTCAAGACTATTGTGATCAATATACACATTAGTTGCATGATATTTACCGTTTAAGGTTATTCATACAACCATCGTTTTCCGAACACGCTTGGCCATTTCTTGAAAAACAGTTAATGACCTTTAAATCATGTTCATTAACCTTGTTTTAAAACCAATGCTCGTTTTCAGTAAACAAGAACCATTTAACGAATAGATTGTTTATGCTGATTGGATACGCGCGTGTTTCGACACTGGATCAGAACCCTGTCCTGCAAATGGATGCACTCAAAGCTACGGGCTAGCCAAATGATTTTTACGGAAAAAGCCTCCGGGTCACATAAAAACAGACCGCAAAACGCTGCCCTCGATTATCCGCATGAATGAGATACCCTGGTACTGTGGAAACTGTCGCGCTTGGCACGCTCTTTAACTCAACTGATTAAGACCGCTGCAATAATCAATGAACGGGGGATTGCGCTGTAGGTCCTGACTCAAAATATTGATACCACCACACCTGAAGGTCGGTTGTTCTTCCATATGACAGCGGCTTTTGATGAGTTCCAGCGGGAACTGATTGTTGAAAATACCCG